>JBBQIG010000439.1:0-5116 GCA_038324715.1 Anaerolineae bacterium
AGGGCCGGTCCCTCCACCTCTCTGGATAAGAGTCTGTCTTCGGTTGTGTCAGCGACGATACCATTGGGTATAGGGGTTGTCAAATTCAACTGCCTATCACACAGATGTTACTGTAGATCGGAGACACGCTGAGAGTTTCTAAAGCATTTCTTGGCCTACACTGATTGCCGACTTAGCAGGTGAGAATTATCCAAACAATAATGCTTGGGTAGGAGCAGAATAAGCTCCAACCCAAGCATTATCCTTCTCAAGGAACCCTACATATCTGTCTAACTACTCCAGCAGCAACTCTTCAGTGAAAAGCCCCACCTCTTTCAAGAGTGGGATGGTTAGTGACTTGTACTTGGCTTTACGATTCGAATCGGCTCCGGTTGCACACGTGGTGCTCGACTCAACAACGTAACCCCCATAACACCTGCGATCAGCGAGGCAATCAAAATAGCCAGCTTGGCGGTTGCCAGAGTCTCTGGGTCTATAAAAGCAAGTGACGCAATAAAGAGGGACATGGTAAAGCCAATACCAGCCAGAATACCAGCGCCCATCATGTGATGCCAGGTAACTCCTTGGGGCAGGTCGGCAATCCCCGCGCGCGTCACCAGCCACGAAGCCCCGACAATGCCAACAGGTTTACCAATTACCAACCCCAGTACGATGCCTAGCATCACAGGCATTGATGCGCCCGCCAAACTATCCGCCGAGATAGCCACCCCAGCATTGGCAAAGGCAAAGATTGGCATAATCATAAAAGCACTCCAACTATGCAGTCCATGTTCCATCTTTTGCAAGGGAGCCTGCACCTGCTCGCATAGATCCTCAAGCGTAAGCACCGCACTTTCCTGAAATTGAGCTGTCTCTTTCGACGGCTCCTTGCGCTCGCTTCCCTCAAGCCGATCCAGAATTTCGCGCACGCGTACCATAAAGGTTGGCGCATCAATCCGGCTTCTCGCCGGAATGGTCAGCGCAATCAGGACACCGGCAATGGTTGCATGAACGCCAGAGTTTAAGAATGCCAGCCAAACTATAACACCAAGTGCTGCGTAGATGATGGGGTTGCGGAATCCAAACAGATTTACCAACATGAGAAGCAGTAGAATGCCGAACCCCAAGCCCAACGCGTTATAATTTAGACCACCCGAATAGAAGATTGCAATGACCAATACCGCAATCAGGTCATCCACAATTGCCACAGCGGTAAGAAAAACTTTCAAACCAAAAGGTACACGGCTGCCAAGCAGCGCAAGGACACCTAGTGCAAAGGCAATATCCGTTGCCATTGGCACACCCCAACCACGCGCCCCACTGCCACCAGCGTTGAACAAAATATAAATCAGCGCAGGCACTGCCACCCCTCCAATGGCGGCGACAATGGGCAATGCTGCGGCACGCGGGCTGGCAAGCTCGCCGACTAATATTTCGCGCTTGATTTCTAGCCCTACCAGAAAGAAGAAGACTGCCATCAGACCGTCATTGATCCAATGCAGCACGCTTTCATCCAGCACAAACGGCCCCACATTAATGCCAATATGGGTGTCCAGCAAAGCCATATATCCTTCGCTAAGCGGCGAGTTCGCGATGGCGAGCGCAATTATAGTCATAATCAGCAGCACAATGCCGCCAGACTGCGCCTGATGAATAAACTCCTGCATTGGTCGCAAGATGCGAACAAGCGGTGTGGCGCTCCAATGTGCCGCATAGATTCGTGGTTTTACTTTTGTAGCGTTGTCTTTCATTGTTTCTCCTAATGTCTCCTTTCAAATTTCCCCTATTTCCAAAGTGAATAATTGTTAGTGAGTGACTGATGCGCATGAAAGGCACCTTTGCCCACAAAACAAGACCACAAAACAGAACGAAAATAGAAATTAAAAAGAGGCAACACAAATCAATTGTGACAGCCCCCACCGATCTCGGTGAACTGGGGCCGAGTCCCCTATGCGTTTACAACATTTACAATACGATGCAATATAGCAGAAAAACCGAATTTAGTGAACCTGTGCACCCACAATGGTTGATGGAAAACAGAACTTAAGCCCAGTTCCTACAATATTTTCACGAATTTGCACCCAATACTGTAAGCGAACGTGACAAGTTCTTTGAGATTTATATACAACTGCACTATTGTAAGATGCTGGGAATTCGTGCGGTAAAAAGTCGAATTTCTACCGTTGAACACTGGTTGGGCTAGCATTTCTACAGCTGATTTAGCCCCTATCTTTATGCACTGTTTTAACTCGGTTTCTACCGAGTCATGCTGATTGTCAGCATAGGAGTGATTTATGCACAACGAAACTACGTCAGGACACGCTCATCGTCGCCCCTTGGCCTATCTTGCATTAGGCGCACTGGGCGTTGTCTATGGCGATATTGGCACAAGCCCGCTCTATGCAATTCGTGAATCGTTTCATGAGACGCATGGCATTGAGCCTGGGCCAGAAAATGTGCTGGGCATTCTTTCACTCATCTTCTGGGCACTCATCATCGTTATTACTGTTAAATACCTCACCTTTGTATTGCGGGCAGACAATCAGGGCGAAGGGGGTATTTTGGCGCTCACATCGCTCATCATGCCCAGAGAAGGGACGCAAGGGCATCGCCGTAAGGGTGTTCTCATTTTGCTAGGTCTCTTTGCCACATCACTCCTCTATGGTGAAGGCATGCTTACTCCCGCAATTTCTATATTGTCGGCAGTGGAAGGGCTAGGCGTTGCCACGCCTTTGTTCGAGCCTTATATCATCCCTATCACAGTGGCAATCCTGGTAGCCCTTTTCCTCTTCCAAAGCCGTGGGACAGAAGGAGTGGGAAAGATTTTTGGCCCCATTACCCTAGTTTGGTTTTTGACACTAGGAGTGATGGGTCTCTATTGGATTATTCAGCATCCGACTGTGCTGGTAGCGGTCAGTCCACATTACGGATTCGCCTTTTTTGTCCGCAATGGCTGGCAAGGCTTTTTGGTTTTGGGGTCAGTCGTCTTGGTGATAACTGGGGGTGAAGCACTCTATGCGGACATGGGGCACTTTGGCAAGACACCCATTCGTGCGGCATGGTTTGCGGTTGCACTGCCCGGGTTGTTGCTGAATTACTTTGGGCAAGGCGCTCTGATCCTGGAACATGCAGAAGCGATAGAGAATCCCTTTTATAATATGGCCCCAGAATGGGCACTATATCCATTGGTGATCCTTGCAACGCTAGCAGCGATTGTTGCGTCACAAGCCTTGATTACAGGTGCATTTTCACTCACCATGCAGGCCATTCAATTAAGCTACCTGCCTCGATTAGCCATCGAGCACACTTCTTCGGAAGAACGTGGGCAGATTTACATTCCGGCCATCAACTGGTTATTTATGGTCGCCTGTATTGCGCTGGTCTTGACCTTTAGGTCATCCAGCAATCTTGCGGGAGCCTACGGTGTGGCCGTAACCACCATCATGACCACGACAACGCTCCTATTCTTTGTGGTACAGCGCGAGTTGTGGAACTGGTCTCTGCCTGTTGCGTTGACCTTTACAGGGTTTCTTCTGGTCATCGACCTTTCCTTTTGGGGTGCTAATTTAGTCAAGATTCCGGCTGGCGGTTGGTTCCCGCTGGTGATCGGTGTTATCGGCTTTACGTTGATGACTACATGGAAACTTGGGCGACGCATCCTAGCGCAACGTATCCGTGAAACGACCATTCCTCGTTCTGAATTAAAGGAACGACTGAGCGAACATGAATTGCCGCGTGTTCCTGGCACAGCGGTCTTCATGTCGAATGACCCCTATACCATTCCACCTGCTCTGCTCCACAATATCGACCACAATAAGATCTTGCATGATACCGTCATCTTTGTTTCGGTGATTGTGGAAGACATTCCGCGCGTGCCGCCGACAGAGCGAATCGAAGTGACCCATTTGGGAGACGGCTTTTACCAGATCAACCTCTACTATGGCTTTATGGATCAGATCCATTTGCCGCGTGCGCTGACATTGGCACGCATGGAGGGGTTGGTCTTTGATGCCCTGGAGATCAGCTACTTCTTGGGGCGCGAGCATGTCTTGGCAAGTAAACGACCGGGCATGGCGCTTTGGCGAGAGAATCTCTTTGCCTTTCTCAGCCGCAACTCACGCCCTGCCACTGACTTCTTCCGCTTGCCCCCCGATCGCGTGGTCGAGATGGGTGCGCAGATCGAGATATAGATCAATAGCAACTCTTAAGTAGGTTGGGTGACACGAAATGAGGCTAGAAGATGACTGTCTACCTCCTCGGTATTGACGTATCTACAACCGCCACCAAAGCTCTCTTGATCGATAACATGGGCAAAGTGGTTGCTGTTGCTGCCACTGAATATCCTTTTGAGACCCCACAACCGCTTTGGAGCGAGCAAGACCCTGCGCTTTGGTGGTATGCAGCGGTGCAAAGCATCCGCGAAGTGTTGGCTGAATCTGCCGTAGATCCTGCCGAAATTGCGGCGATTGGGCTTACAGGGCAGATGCACGGGCTGACGCTTTTGGACGAAGCAGGGATTGTGATACGTCCAGCTATTCTCTGGAATGACCAACGCACAGGGCCACAATGTGATGAGATTCGTGCGCGCTTGGGCAAGGAACAGTTGGTAAAGATTACGGGGAATGACGCGCTGACGGGCTTTACAGCCCCCAAGATTCTTTGGGTGCGCGACGAAGAGCCAGAGATTTTTGCCCGCGCACATAGCTTTTTGTTGCCCAAAGACTATTTGCGTTTTCGGCTAACCGGCGTGCAAGCCAGTGACCGTGCCGGTGGTGCGGGGACACTGCTGATGGATTTGCAGGCGCGCAATTGGTCGCAAACCGTACTCGATGCGCTAGAGCTACCGGTGGAATTTGTGCCGAGGAGCTTTGAGGGTACCGAGATTACAGGATTCATTAGCGCGGCTGCGGCGGAGGTGACGGGGCTGCGCGAGGGGACGCCGGTGGTGGCTGGAGGTGGTGACCAAGCGGCGGGGGCTGTAGGTGTGGGTGCTGTGACAGAAGGGGTAATCTCTTTGGCACTGGGTACATCTGGTGTCGTTTTTGCCACGGTCACTCAACCTTTTTATCATCCAGAAGGGCTGCTGCAATCCTTTTGTCATGCCGTACCGGGACGCTGGCATGTGATGGGGGTTACG
>JBBQIG010000440.1:0-5096 GCA_038324715.1 Anaerolineae bacterium
AACTGGTGGTATTTTAACTTGAGGCATTCCTAAAATGGTTGTCCTAGAACGGTTAATCGTAATTACACGAGGACGCCCGATGCCTTGGGGTCAAAGGCCCTATTTCTATACCAAAGAACGCTAATCCACTTTCTAATAAACCTATACAAGCAACTTTTGGAGCGAAAATGAAGAGTGTACTCTGTTATGGCGATTCCAACACGTGGGGGTGTAATCCTGCCAATGAGGAGCGTTTTGGGTTGGATGTGCGTTGGCCTGGAATTTTGCGTACTGAATTGGGGACGGAGTATTGGATTGTTGAGGAAGGCCTGAGCGGGCGCACGACGGTTTGGGATGATCCGATTGAAGGTGACAAGAATGGCAAGACGCAATTGCCCTCTGTGCTTTATACGCATCATCCAGTCGATTTGGTGATTATCATGTTGGGAACAAACGATCTCAAGTTGCGTTTTTCAGTCCCGGCGTGTGATATTGCCAGTGGTGCTGGGGTGCTGGTTGACCTTGTGAAGGGTAGTGGGTGTGGGCCAAACGGGAGTGCGCCCCAGGTGCTCTTGATTGCGCCGCCTCCGGTTGCAACACTCACGGGTTTTGCTGCTATGTTTGAGGGGGCTGATGCCAAATCGAAGCTCTTTGCGCAGGAGTATGGTCGCGTGGCAACGCTAAAAGGCTGTCACTTCTTGGATGCGAGTACAGTGATTGTTTCCAGTGAGCAAGATGGGATTCACTTGGATGCGCCTGAGCATGGCAAGTTGGGCCGTGCGGTGGCGAATCGGGTACGCGAAATTTTAGGATGAACTGTGCAGGGCTGTAGGTCTTGAGGCCTTGACTTATGGCCCTGTAGCTTCCTGTCTGACGTAATAGAGCACGCGCAAACCAGGCCATTCTTTTTCCTCGACTAACTCAAACTCTTCGTCCAACGCCTGCAAGAGCAAGCCTTCTGGGTCGGTGTACCACCAGTGCGAATAGACCAGCCAAAGATGCGTTGTGTCATTGGTTAGCTCGCGCAGGCGCGGCATGTCTGCGGATGTCATGGGGGGTTCGAGCGTACCTGCGTCAAAGAGGTCTGCGGGGATTCCATGCTGGACAAGCGCCGGTGCTTCATCGGGATAATGATAGTCAAAGGGTAGCTCTGACCAGGAGGCGTGGAAGAGAATTAGGTCATGCGCTTGCGCTTGCGTTGCCACATGCCGCGCAGCTTTGTCCCAATCTTCTTTAGCAAAGGTGTCGTAGTAGCCCCACAATCCCAGCCCACAAAGTGTTGTGTAGGTCAGGAGCCAACTTAGTTGCCAGAGGCGCGACCCATTTAGAGTTCTATGGGCGAAGAGGTCCGGCACTGCAATGATGCCGCGGGCGATGAGCAGATAATAGGGCAAGGTTATCCAGATCAGCGTGCGGTCATAGAAGATGGGACGGCGCAGGCTGACCAGCAATTCGACAATGGGGGGGAGCAACCACAGCGCCGCCAGCAGCCATGTACGCGCACAACGAAAGCCCCAATGTGCCATGCCCCACAGCGCCAACCCCAGACTGGCAAAAGCCCAAACACTGCGAAAGGGCATCCAGCCCGGCAAATGGGCAAAGGTTAGGTTCACCAAAGTTGTCCACACGGCGAATAAGTCGGGCGGCGCAATCCAGAAGTCTGCATCGACCACTTGGGCTTGCTGCACAAAAGGCCATGCCCAGGGCGACCACAAGAGCAGTGCACCCACTTGGCTCCACAGCCACGCTTGAAGGAACTTTGGTTGATTTAACCCATCCAGACCCATGCGAAATGGCTGAGTTCTCTGTGCCAGCCAGAGTGCGCCGATGGTGACGTTGAGCGTTAGGGGAATCAGCACAGTCGCCGTGTTGTGGGTGAGCATGGCTGCGGCTTCGGCGACTGCCAGCAAGATCCACAGCCACACGTGAGAGACCCGTTCTGGGGGATTTTTTTGTGGAGATACTGTGAGCAAGTGTGCAAGGGCAAAGAACAAGAGCGCAACTGCAAGCGTTAGCAGCGCATACATGCGCGCTTCTTGGGCATAGCGCACGTGGAAGGGGGCAAGGGTGAGCAGAAGTGCTGCGACAATTGCCACTCGCTCCCCGGCGAGCTTGCGAGCTGCCGCGGCATGAATGGGGATGGTCAGGGTACTCGTAAGCGCGGAGAGACTTCGCAGCGCACTTGGCGAATCACCCAACCCGCCGAGCAAATCGTGGAGATTGATCCAGAGGTGCAGAAGCAGATAGTAGAGGGGGGGATGGTGGTCGATGCGAACCAGCCAGGCAAAGAGTGATGGCAGATCGTGGCGCGCCATCCACAGCGTAAAGGCTTCGTCCAACCAGACTGTTTTAGCGCCGAGCGCTGCAAAACGCAGCGTCCCCCCCAGGAGTGTAACTCCCACCAGCGCCCAGAGCCACCACCTCGGCGTGGGTTCGGATTGCGGTACTAGAGAGGCCGGACGTTGATCCATTGGCCTGTGTTGTGTGATGTGATGGCGGCATCCATGATCTCTTGTACGGCAACCCCATCCCACAAACTGGGAGTCACGGGGCGATTGTGCAGGATACAGTCAATAAAGTAGCGATCACCGGCAGGCATGCGGTTGAAGACTTCGGTGTTTTGGTCGGGCGGGACATCTCCCCAGATATGGGCGGGAATGGCACGGTCGGTAAAGAGGCCATCTGGCGCTTTTGCTGTGCGAACCGCCATGTTTGAGCCGCCACCACTGCCAAAGTTACCAAAGCTGAAGTCGGCCTCCACAGTTCCTTGATCACCATAGAGCGTAATATGCTGCTCCATGCCGCGCCCGCCCGTGTGGACTACGGATGAGGTGTGAATGATGCCTTGGCTGCCGTTGGCAAACTCCACGGTCAGCAGCGCAGCGTCATTGGTGGGTGCAACAGGGCGACCATCCTGGTGAAAACGTTGTACATGGTTTGCCAAGTGTGCCGCCACACGCACAATGTCGCCGTTGAGCCAGCGCGCGAGGTCAATTAAGTGCGAGCCTAAATCGCCGAGGATGCCGTTGGCTCGTTCTCCATCCAAACGCCAGCGGTATTGGGGCTGGCGAGCGTTGCCATGAACGTAGGAAATTTGGAAATGTGTAGAGTTGCCGACCGCGCCACTTTCTACGAGTTCTTTGACAAACTGCGTATGCTGGAACCAGCGTAAGGTGAAGAAGGTCATATGTTTCACCCCAGCCGCATCGGCCTTTTCCGCCATTTCGCGTGCATGGGCGGCATTGAGCGCTAATGGCTTTTCACAGACCACATGCAGCCCTGCATCGACTGCCGCTAAGGTCATGGGGTAATGTAGATCGTCAGGAACGGCGATGACTACGGCATCCGCGACATTGGCATCCATGAGGGCGCGGTAATCGGTGTAGACGTTGGGAATGTTGAACTTATGCGCCAGTTCGCTGGCACGCGTTTCGTTGCGCCCACAGAGGGCTGTGACGACGGCATTGGGGTGGCTGGTTAAACTGGGAAGATGTAGCGAATCGGCATACCAACTGGTGCCAATCATCCCCACACGAACTTGCTCTGGCATAGGTCACTTTCCCTAAACTTTCCCTAAGAGGTATAGGTGGCGAAGAAGACAGAAATGTAATGCGCTGCGTGTCATAGGATCATACAGGGTCACACAGGGGCACATGCTGTCTGGATTGTGGTAACTTATAATTCAAGGGTTTAGTGGTGTCAACTGCACAGGGGCGGCTAGATACAGGTTTTTCCACTCTATGCGTGGATTGCGTTTAGATTGACACCCCTTTGCGCTATCTACTATACTGCAAGGGTGCCCAATTTTTAACATCTAGTTTTTGCATATGGACTTGTACACTTGTGTTTGAGCACTCTGTTCAATCATGCGATAGCGATGCTATTCTATGTGCATTGGTTACATGTGCATGGATACTCACTTTGGATCGCTGAACACTCTGTACAGAAGCTAGAATCACTCCACCCAATCTGCCTCAATATCCACTATGAATAAGGAAATTTGCCATGAGTTGGGAGTTTGAAGTTCTGCTTGACCCGATTGGCCTCACCGAAGGCCCGGACTGTGACGGCACGGGATAGCTGTTTACGAATATTCCTAACAATCGGATTATGCGCTATGTTCCAGGAAGCGGGGGGTCAAAGGGCGAAATTTCGGTTGCGCGCGAGGGGACGAATGGGGCTAATGGCCTGATGTTTGACAAGGAGGGGCGACTCTACGCATGTGAGGGAACAGGTCGCCGTATGGTGCGCTATGAGCCGGATGGTGGGGTTACAGTGATTTGTGATAGCTATGAGGGCAAGCGGCTCAACAGCCCCAATGATTTAGCTATTGATAATCAAGGGCGCATTTGGTTCAGCGATCCCCGCTATGGCGATGAGGCAGATCGGGAATTGGGTCATATGTCGATCTTCCGACTCGATCCACAGGCTGATGGTTCATGGCAGTGTGTGCGTATGACCTATGACACGACTTCACCAAATGGTCTGTTGATCTCGCCCGACAACAAGACGCTTTATGTGGCACAAAGCCGGTATGGTGAGGGGCAGTTGCGCGAGTTGCGTGCTTATCCCATTTTGGAGGATGGTACTTTGGGCGAACACAACGTTTTGCATAACTTTGCTCCCCATCGCGGCATTGATGGCATGGTGCTGGACACAGAGGGCAACATTATTGCGAGCGCAGGCTGGGAAGTGAGCGGGCCTGGAGGTATGATCTATGTCTTTGCTCCTAATGGGCGTGTTTTGGAGACGCATCCTCTCCCTTGCAATCGCCCCACCAATTGTACTTTTGGTGATGCCGATTTGCGTACGCTTTATGTGACGTCGATTGAGGGGCATTTGATGCGGACGCGTACTGAGCGTCGGGGATTGCTGCATTATCCTCCTAGCGCGTAGAGTTACAACTGTAATCGTATAGCAATCCTATGGATTCGCATAGTTTAATTCTCGGGGAACCTTCCTCGGAGCTTGAAGCTCCAAGGAAGGGGGCATTGGATGTGTAATCTGTGAACAACTAAAGAGCAGAATTAAAAGAGCGAGAGGTCGCATTGTGCAACCCATAACTTATCGTGGTGATCAGGTCCCGCGCTGGCGCGCTTATGAAGTTCATCTGCCTT
>JBBQIG010000441.1:0-5094 GCA_038324715.1 Anaerolineae bacterium
TGAGCCAAGATCTCCTCATCTGTATCGGCGTGCACAACTGCATCACAATCAAAGCCTATATCACGACAGCGCAATTCTCTCATCACAGCCTCCTTTGGTGAATAGCCTCGACGGGATATCGTACGTATTGTTTGTCAATAGAGTGGGAAGAAGATTCTAACATGCGGGGGCGAAAGCTGTAAAGGCATCAATAAATGTCATGCTGCACCAACTTACCACTCCAGAAACAAGGGGATCAGACCCGTCCTTCCACATAAATTACCCGGTGTACATAATCGGGTTGGGTGGCAACAAGCGGCGTGAGCGACAAATCGGCTTGCCATCTTTCGACCCACTGGTCATCAATCGCAGCAGGCAGAGGCTGAAGTTGACCATAGCTCAAGCGCTTGAGCAACATTGTAAACCTCCCCAGCCACGGCAACAGCCCCGAAGCTGTTCCCCACTGGCGCAGCCGGTTCACCAATCTTTGGCGTACTCCTGCCTGCGTGATGGGCAACGCACCATACAACTTTACAGAGTGGAAGCCAACGCTTGCTAAGTTCGCCACAAGTTTGGGCGGGCTGGGATAGTGCGTTGTAAGCGCTCCAGGCACAAAATTAGGCCAATCTGGGTTGCTTTCAGAGAGGAGCAGGATGCCACCCGGCGCAAGCAAGCGGCGACATTCAGCCAAAAAGAGCCGGTAATCATCCAAGTAATAGATTGCTTCCACGCAAAGTATCAAATCAAAACTTGCATCGGCAAAAGGTAGCCACTGCGCATCACCTTGCACCAGCGGCACCTGGGTATGTTGCTGTGCATAGGGCAAGACCCCGCCCGTGTAATCTAGCCCCACCACCTGCGTTGCCGCTTTTGCCAGATAGTCCAACCAACTCCCTGCCCCACATGCGACCTCAAGCACGCGCCGCCCAGTGGCGAGTGTGTGGGCATAGCCATAGCGTTGGGCAAAGCGATGCGCTTGCTCGCTCGTGAGCAAGCTAGCAGGGAGTTCAGTGATCGATGTGTAATCAATGCGCGACATGAAAAAGCCTAACGATGCTGAATTGAACCTTTAGAAAGCGTTGCCAACATGCCCATCGTCATGCTTATCAGTTCTTCGTTTCCGGGAAAGAAGGTGGGTCAAGCGGCCAAACATCTTGTGCAATCGGTTCCTGCCCTTAAAGTTAGGCATCCCATCTATCTTCGTTACTTTGTATGAGTTCAACCAAGCTGCGATCTCGCTGGCTCTCTCATTTGGTAACATGCCTTTCTCAGTCGCCAAATGTAAAAGCGTTTCAGCCAAATCGGGATAGTTATAAACCAGATAGACTTTGCAGGCGCGCATAATCTTTTCAGCCGGCATATTCTCGGTGGATAGAAGCTTCTCTGGCGATTTGAAATAGAGGGCATCGCCCCACATAAGTTGCCCTTTCCGATTCCCATAAACGAGTGTATTACGTCGGTTTCGATACGTCCGATTGATATCAAAAAGCTCAAAACCGGCAGCTTGCAGGAAAGCATCGACCTCATGAAATAGTGGCTGATCTTTGTATACAGGTAAAAATTCCACCTCTACCTCAACGCCGATTACCGACTTCAGTGTATCGGCTCCCCCCTTCAAGATCGGTAGCTCGTGTCCTTGCACATCAACTTTGACAAAATCAATGTCGAGCAGCCCGATCCTGCGCAATTGACCATCCAGCGTATCTGTGATGATCTCAATCGTGTCAACAATTTCAAACTTACCCATATCTGCGTAATATCGCTTCAGAATCTTTCGGTCGGGCCGATAGAGGGAGGAAGCCTGCTGGTCTTTTAATAGATAAAATTCATTCTTCTCGGCAGAATCTGACAATGCCGCATTGAGTATGATGTGGTTACGGTCAAGAGCTAATTTTAACTTCTCATACTCCCTGGGATCAGGCTCAAACAATATTGCCTTTATCGCATCACCGAATTCGTCCCAGCGGGGATGAATGCCGCCACTTGCTCCGATGTCCACAACATGTAAAAAATCTGATGTTTTTGCAGTAAAATCTCTTGCCATTGTACTCGCCTCCGTTGATGATTCGCATTGGTTATTTGCACTCTACAAACTGGATACATAGGTAGATCACTATCCCTTACAACTATCTATTTAGAATCTGGCGCAACAGCTCAGATCTCATCTCTTTGTGATGGGGTAAAGAAAGGTCTTTCACACTCCGCTGATCATGCAAGATTAGTAAAGCTACTCATTCTGCTTAGTTGAAGTTTAAGTGCAGTTCAACAAGTTTGTAGGGACAGTCCCCCGTGTCTGTCCGCCCGCCAGAGCGGTACGGCACAGGGGCCGTACCCTACGAACTTATCTACTTGTACTTAGTTAGATAAAGATGTTAACTCATTATGAAAAAAAATCTTGCACTTTCCGTATGTCTACGCCAGGGGTGCGGCGTTTGGAAAAGTTACAAAACCTTTCGAATACTTAAGAGTTGTTGTCGTATAGGATAGCAGCATTGAGTAAGCGCGTAGATGTAGAGACGGATACAATCTGCTATAATCTTTACTGTCGATTGTGAAAAAGATCATTTTTAGATGCATTTTTGATATGAATGGGTAATTGTCTACTCGTTCGACAGACGTTTGAGCAGAAGAGGGAAGATCAGTTGATAGAAGCAGCAACTGGTTGTAGTTCCAGGAGAGATCACAATGCCGGAGGCTCAAAAGCCTCCGGCATTGTGATTGCAGACCATTGATAACAGCCAAATCTCTATGAGCTTATACTCGTACTAACTTGTACCAAGGAGTATAGGCTCTACGCGCGCTGTTGCGCCCGCTCCGCCGCTACATGCTCGTCATAATAGCGACCCCAATGCGGACGGTTGCCATCTATATCAATAAAGCCATATTCATCCGAAAGTGTCCACGACGCATAGACACCTCCTGTTTTTTGCGCCACGTTGGGATCAGCAGCCAGCGCCGCCACGGCACGCCCGACAAAGTAGGGTGTCTCTGAGGCAATAAAGTGCCGATCACGCTTGGCACCCTCTTGCCAGTTGGCTTCTGTAACACCAAAGTGGTCAAGCATAGCCTCGGAGCGCAGAAATCCCGGTGTCACCGCCAGCGCCACCACCCCATGCGGGCGCAATTCCTCGCCCATGCCAAAGGCCAAGCGAATGACTGAAGCTTTCACCAGATCATAAAATAGTTCGCCACGATAGCCAGGGCTGTCCCCATCGGTAATCTCCACAAGTAAGCCAGATTTCTGCTTCAGCAACAGCGGTGTGCCATAGTGTGCCGTGATGATGTGTGTATCAATGGCAGTACGCATCATCTGAAAACCCTTGTCGAGC
Organism: Anaerolineae bacterium; assembly: GCA_038324715.1. Lineage (GTDB taxonomy): Bacteria > Chloroflexota > Anaerolineae > Caldilineales > Caldilineaceae > QEUY01. Next base: position 3,309 of record JBBQIG010000441.1, read on the forward strand.
GATAGCTCCCAAAAAGGTTTGCCTTCCATCAGATGATCCCCACCCCAAACATCGTTGACCAAAATGTCTAGCCGACCCTGTTCCTCCTCAACGCGTGCAAAGAGCGCCTCCACCTGTGCGGGAACAGTGTGATCGACGCGTATGGCAATGCCTTTGCCTCCATGTGCCGTCACCATCTCGGCAGTTTCGTCAATCGTTTCCGGGCGACTGTCGCCAGAAGCTAAATTCCCGCGCACGCTGCGCCCCGTGCAATAAACTGTCGCCCCCGCTTCTCCCAACATACAGGCGATGCCACGTCCAGCCCCACGTGTTGCACCTGCCACCACCGCAATCTTCCCCAATAACGGTTGCATTGAGTCGCTCCTTTGCTTGCAGATACCCTGACACTGACGAAATGACAACCACAGATCTACACCATAAATCTACACCATAAATCTACGATGTAGATTTATGGTGATTATAGAGAATGAGGTACAATCTGTCAAACTGTAACAACCAAAGTTTAAGTGCAATTTCTGAGTGCGAGTGAGAGGTAAAGAGCGTATGGCGCGTAGACCAGGGCGGCCTAAAAGTGGCGATGAAGTTTTGAGCAGGGAACAGATCCTAGCCACCGCGCTGCAAATTGTGGACACAGAAGGCATAGACGCATTGAGTATGCGACGGTTGGCGACCACATTGGGCGTTGATCCCATGGCAATCTACCGCCACCTTCCCGACAAAGCCGCGCTGATGGATGGCATGGTCGAAGTCGTCTTTAGCGAATTCCGAGTACCCAGGCTGGAGGGAGTAGACTGGAAAGGCCAAGTACGCGCCTTTGCCGCTAGCTATCGCGCGCTGGTCAAATCTCACCCCAATCTCATCGTCTACCTGATTACCCACGTCGAAGCCTCCGCCCCAGCCGTATTGGCTGTGGGCGAATATCTTTCCACTGCCCTTGTTCAAGCAGGACTAGCCCCGCTTCAAGTCGTGACCGCCACCAACCTCATCATCGATTATCTCAACGGCTTTGCCCTGGGCGAAAGTAGCGGAATGCTCGGCAAGCCAGAAGCCTATCAAAATTTCTATACGCTTTTAAATTCTCTCCCTGCCGAACGATATCCATCCATGCGTGCCGTCTACGGCGCGCTGAATGAAGCGACTCTGCAAGCAGACGACGCAAGAGAATTGGAGCTAATTTTAGCAGGCATAGAGACTTGGGTGTGTGCATAAATCCGATTTACTGCGTGTCGAGACAAAGAGCTTTACTATATTGCGACTCAACCCTGTAACCAAACCCCACTCATCAGCCGTATCTATCAGGTGCATGACTGCCGCTTTTCTTAAGGGGGTGAGAGGTGAAAAGGTTGGTAGCCGCAGCCTTGCGGGTTAGTAGAGGTTGGGCGCAGACCTTGACACACAAAGCTTCTGGCACGCAAATTGCAGTCGCATCAATCTGTAGTTTCACCAAAGAACAAAGCTCATGCCAAGCCAAGCATTGAACTTTTGGGCCGCGGTTGCACTATGGTTGCACGCCAGGGCTATCGTCTGTACACTTGGCCTATTATTCTGATCACCAATCAATATATCAACAATATATCAATATGAGGACAATCATGATACCTTCTTGGATACAGCAGTGGAAACGACCTAAATGGATTAAAACAGGAGGGATCCTGTTGGCGCTGATGAGTGCGGTGCTGTTGACGACCTATGGCGGCGAGTGGCAAGTTGCATCGGGACAGGATTCACCCATAGAGACACCCGAAACTGCCGCACCCGCACTAGCGCCAGAATCACCATTGGATGT
>JBBQIG010000442.1:0-5093 GCA_038324715.1 Anaerolineae bacterium
TACGTAATACATTCTCCCACTTTGCTTCAATCACAGGCTCGCGTATGGAAACGGCGGCATTGGCAACGACGATATCCAAATGCCCCCAATCTTTCACCACCCCAGCGATCATGTGCTCTACCGCATCCCGATCCACCACATTGGCCTCCCATACAGCCGCCCTACCGCCACGCGCCAGAATGCCATCTGCCACCTCTTGCGCCTGTTCAATGCGACCATAATCGTTGATCACCACAGTGGCTCCCGCTGCCGCCAAGGATTCAACAATGCCACGCCCAATTCCACGCGCCGCACCTGTAACCAGTGCAATTTTTCCGGTTAAATTGGGCATAGCCCCTCGTTTCTATCATCTCTATTATGGACGTTAAGTTGAAAAGTTGAACGCAACAGATGAAATATTACCAACGAAATGCTATACATGAAATTGCTCGTATTGACTTGAGAGAAAACAAGCGACCTATGTACTTGTACGCTCTTCGAATTGTTCGGGTCTATTTGTGCGGCGCAGCGCTGACTGCTCCTTTACGGGCGGTGATGTAGTGGAATATGGAAATTGAGGTGACAGACGAAAAGCAATAGGGCTATTGGGTGGAGCGAAGCTTGAATGAGATATCCCAAGTGAAGATCATTTTGGGTATTGAGGGTAGAGATTGATACAGGGGCTGCAATAAACTGACCAGGGAACAAGCTAGGTCAATCGAAGAATATGGCCCTTGTGCTGCGAATCGTAATTTGTCGCTTGCCTCACCGGCTCACTAATGCCAGCCTATTGCCCTGAACCAACACAGATGGGGTCATATCCATGTTCATCATCTAGTAGTAGAACCTAAATTCTGCACAGTGCGTATCCACTGGCGTACGCGCTTACCGAGAGCAGCAAGTTTCTCTTCCCAAACGAGCGTCATTTTAATCTCAGCAGCCAAATGGTCATTCCAATAATGGGTAGTTTTGGCAACCGCGGTAATTACATTCTTCACCTCACCTTTGACCGTATAATCCTCTGCAACGGGAACCCATAGTTCTGTATCCTTGCATTGCGCTTCTACATTCTCCAGACGGATCTGCTCGCGTAGCCATTGCGCTTTACCAGGCGATTCACATTCAATCGCAATCCAACCAGGTGTAGCGGGCGCGGCAGCCAATCCACTGACCAAGCGAATGCCGCGGATAATCTCCTCCGCTGCCTGTTGATAGCCAGGAGTGGTTGGGTCAGCCGCAAGGGGCGCATGCAGCATGGTATCGCGGTGCGGCGGCCCTCCCTGGCTAGCCAATACGCAAAATGCCTCCCACATCTGATCCCACGCAACATCCCCTTCTGCATTATAGACAAGCGGTGCGCTCGCCATGGGGGCGCGTGGATCCGACGTCACCGGCTGTTGCTCTGGCTGGGATGCTTCAACAGCATCCGTTGCTCTTTCTATCTCTTGCTTCATCGATTTTCTCCTGGCGTGCCTCCACGCGAAATGTCGAGAACCCTACGGTCTCTTGTACATAGCTCGCACGCTTGCCGAATCAAAGATCATTTGCGACTCAGGCATGGGGGTACATAGAATACCTATTATACATAAATCTAGCTACCGGACACTTTTTTTTACAAGGCAGTCTTCTTGGTTAAAAACACTGAAATTTGTACTAAACGGCCTCGAATTTAGGACATTTTTGAAGTCCAGCCTAACAATTCATGGTTATTTCTGCCATCTTTTCGGTATATTCACCATGAAATTGGGTGGTTTTGCCCCTGAATACGTCGTCTGAAAAAAGTGTACGGTGGCTAGTACATAAATTATACATGGACATGATAGATGAAGGGTATTATAGGGTGTATTTCACGCTGGGGGCAAAGTCGTAAAGCAGAGAGAAGTTAACCAGAGCAAAGAAGATTCTCGCCCAGAGGTGCGGAGACCCAGGGAAAGAGAGCGTCTGCGCCTCCGCACCTCTGGGCGAACTAATCTCTGCCTGCCCCCAAATTGAAATGCACCCGGTATTATACATAGTTTAAATACATGCCCACTAGTCCGGTCAAGGCCCCTAATGTCGTAGAAATCAGGATCATATAATGAAAGCTGTCAGTCATCAGTCGTCCACTCTCTTGTCGCCCATGCCCTCTGCAACACCTCAGCGCACGCCAATTTCCAAAACTTTGCAAAAAGAGTTCTGGCGCAGCCCATTTCATGCGACGCTAAACATGAGATGGGCTGCTTGTCTTAGATTTACCGGCAACTAAAGATACTTCACACCGCATTGTTAGGCGTGAAAATTTGGTGCGGTTGGAGTGGGGAAGTACAATACTCTTTATGCCTTTTACCATTCACGCTGCATGGATTCGTGTTGAAGAGCCTGGTACTGGAAGCCAACTATTTCTGTGGGCTGAAGATCCAGACATTGCCGGCAAAGAAAATCCCGCTCTCGCTACGGCGGCAACAGGTGCTGCCCGTAGCCCTATGGGTCGTCAACGTGGCCCCAAAGTGCCCTCGCATCCAAGCCAGGTCTCGATTGGTCAGCTACGCGCGCTGCTCACAAGCGACCCAATTCGGGTTGCCGTTGCCGATCTGCAACCAGCCAATGCGACGGTTTGGCTGCCCAGTTCAAATGGTGCGCCCCTCACCCGACGCAGCGTATTCCAGAGCAACGGTAGCGGACGCAGTGGCACAGTCAGTGTGGCGGAAAAACCGACGTTGACCTCCTGGCAAGTGACAGGCTTGGCCTTGTCTCCCCTAGCGGCACTGCACTTTCTGGGACGTTTGAACAGCATTGGCCCGCGCCAAAATAACAACAATTTCCACCGAATGCGACTCGGCAATGATCTGCTCTTTTGGAGCAATGCCGCCAAGTTTGCATTGGAAATTCTGGTCGGTCAATATTATCTACCCAGTTTACGCAAAGATCCCACAGGCCGTTTGGAGGCGATCTGGCAACCGTTGTTGCTAGACCCACGTGTAGAGCAGCGGCGCGAGCAATTGGTCAGCACCATGCCGCCCGTCTGCCGAGCCTATAACCTAGAAGCACTTGCCGATGCGCCAGCCCCGACTGCGCTCACTGAGCATTTTGTCGCTACCCTGGTCGATGCCGCAGTACGCGCCTGGGGTCATGATCTTGCGCCAGAGCCAACGGGTACATCTGCGCAACATTGGCTAAACCATCTACTCTCTGCCAATCCCTATCTGCATTTGCCGCCGCAGCCAGCCCACGACCTCTATCAAGAGTGGCATTTGTGGACTGAGCAACTTTTTGTGGTGCGTGATGCCAATTTCCGCATCTGCTTTGTGCTGGAAGAGCCAGAGATGGCCGCCGGTGTCAACGGGGATGCAGGGCGTCATCTCACCTGGAAGCTCGCCTATTATCTGCAAGCGCGCGACAATCCCAGCTTGATGATTGCCGCCTCAGATATCTGGCAGGCCCCAAACAACGCCGTGCGCGTGGGCAGTCGCCACATTGATCAGCCCCAAGAACGCCTCTTGGCTGGGCTGGGTGTGGCAAGCCGCCTCTTCTCGCCCATTGAACGCAGTTTGCGCAATCCGCGCCCAGAGCTATCCCTGCTCTCAACCGAAGAAGCCTATCGCTTCCTACGCGAAATCGGCCCGCTGCTGGAAAGCAGTGGCTTTGGTGTCGTCATCCCCACTTGGTGGCATGCACACCGGCGGATGCGCTTGGGGCTGCGCCTGCGTCTCAGCAGCAACAGTGGCAATCGAGAAGAGAGCTTTAACAGAGAAAAAATGCAACGACGGGGCAGCCTCACCCTCAATAGCTTGGTTGATTACGGTTGGGAACTGGTATTGGGTGGCAACACCTTGTCGGAAGCAGAGTTCGAGCAACTGACTGCCATGCAGACGCCCCTTCTGCGCATGGGAGGACGCTGGGTTGAGTTGGAACCCCATCAGGTTGAATCGGCGAAAAATTTCCTTGCCGGACAACAGCCTAAAGGTTCTATGACGCTGCTTCAAGCAATTCGCGTCACCCAGGAACATACAGGGCAAGACAATCCTATGGATATGGGACTCGTCCAAGATCCAATCAACAACTTGACGGATCCTGTGCAACTCCCTGATGAGATTGCGCCGCCAGGTGATGCAGCCCAAGTGCTGCCACTTGACTCGGTCATTGTCAGTGGTTGGCTGGAAACAGCGCTAGAGGGCCTTCGCAGCCAGCAACCCCTCCTTGCCATTGACGAACCCGAGGGCTTTGTGGGCGAATTGCGCCCCTATCAGCGGCGCGGCGTCGGCTGGTTGGCACACTTGCGCCAACTCGGGCTAGGCGCTTGTCTAGCGGATGATATGGGGTTGGGCAAAACCATTCAAGCCATTGCCTTGCTGCTCTATGTGCGTAGCGAAGCCGTGCGCGAACATGGCCCCGATACACGCTTGATGCCCACGCTTTTAATCTGTCCCACCAGTGTGGTTGCCAACTGGCGGCGCGAAATTGAACGCTTTGCGCCAGCCATGCGTGTGCTTGTCCATCATGGCAACAACCGCTTGTCGGGCGAGGATTTCGTCCAAGCAGTCTATACGCACGATATGATCATCACAAGCTATGGCACGGCACGCCGGGATATTGAAACGCTCAAGGATTACACCTGGAGTGACCTCATCTTGGATGAGGCGCAAAACATCAAGACCCCCAGCGCCAAACAGACACAAGCCGTGCGCCGAATTGTGGCAGATAATCGTATTGCGCTCACGGGTACGCCGGTGGAAAATCGGCTTTCTGAGCTATGGAGCATTATGGAATTTCTCAACCCTGGCTATTTAAGTCGCCAGGAACAATTCCGCCAACGCTACATTGTGCCCATCGAACGCTATAACGACGGCGAACGCACCGACGAACTCCGCCGCCTGGTGCAGCCCTTCTTGCTGCGTCGCTTGAAGTCTGATCCAACCATCATCTCGGACTTGCCCGAAAAGAACGAAATGGTTGTCTACTGTTCACTCACGCGTGAACAGGCTGCGCTCTATGAAAAAGTCGTGCAGGATTCCTTAAACGAACTCAACCGCACCGATGGCATCCAGCGGCGTGGATTGGTTCTGGCGCTCTTGACCCGACTCAAGCAGATCACCAACCATCCGGCTCATTTCCTCAAGGAAGATGGCCCCTTGAGC
>JBBQIG010000443.1:0-5092 GCA_038324715.1 Anaerolineae bacterium
CAACGGTGCCGGTTTGGCAATGGCAACCATGGACATTATCAAGTTCTCAGGTGGCGAGCCTGCCAACTTCCTCGATGTAGGTGGTGGAGCCCAGGCGGACAAAGTCGCTGCAGCCCTGCGACTCATTCTTTCTGATGATCGCGTGAAGGCGGTACTGATCAACATTTTTGGTGGCATCACCCGCTGTGACGAAGTTGCACGCGGTGTCTTGGAAGCCATTGATACGCTAGAAAACAAGGTACCCTTTGTGGTGCGCTTGGTAGGAACCAACGAAGAAGAAGGTCGCCGCATCTTGGCAGAAGCCAATTTAATCACTGCCACAAGCCCCGCTGATGCCGCCCAAAAAGCGGTCGCGGCTGCAAAAGGAGAGTCTGTATGAGTATCCTGGTTGGTAAAGACACCCGTTTAGTCGTCCAGGGTATCACAGGGCGCGAGGGCGCATTCCACACCCAACAGATGATCGATTATGGCACCAAAGTCGTTGCGGGCGTCACACCCGGCAAAGGCGGCGAATGGGCCATTGGCAACACCCCTGTCTTCGACACCGTCAATGAGGCAGTGGATGCCACAGGCGCAAACACCAGCATCATCTATGTACCGGCTCGCTTTGCCCCAGATGCCATCATTGAAGCTGCCGACGCAGGCATTGAGCTAATCATCTGCATCACAGAAAACATTCCGGCACTGGATATGGTGCAAGTGCGTGCCTATCTCGACACCACACCAGCCCGCCTCATTGGCCCCAACTGCCCAGGACTCATTACTCCGGGCGAGGCCAAAGTTGGCATTATGCCGGGACACATTCATATTCCTGGTTCAATCGGCATCGTCAGCCGCTCAGGAACCCTCACCTATGAGGTGGTCTATGCGCTCACCGCTCGTGGCATCGGCCAAAGCACTGCCGTTGGCATCGGTGGCGACCCCATCATTGGCACCAAGTTCATCGACGTTCTGCAAATGTTCCAGGACGACCCAGGGACAGAGCAAGTCGTGATGATTGGCGAAATTGGCGGCACCGATGAGCAGGTCGCAGCCGAATTCATAGCCAACCACATGACCAAGCCAGTCACAGGCTTTATCGCTGGACAGACTGCGCCTCCAGGCCGTCGCATGGGCCATGCTGGAGCCATCATCTCTGGTGGTGAAGGCACTGCCGAAGAGAAGATCGGCGCACTCAAGGAGGCAGGCGCACGCGTTGCTCGCCACCCAGAAGAGATCGCTGAATTCGTCGCAGAAAACCTCAGCACCCGCTAGATCCGCAACAAATACGCAGCACCCTTCCTTGGAGCTCCAAGCTCCGAGGAAGGTCCTCGCGGGATACGGATTTACAAAACATCTCCCATTCATCCCAAAAGTTGCCCAACGCCATGCGCCCTCGCAGCACATGGCGTTTTCCTTCCCCATCCTCAAACACACCTTGTGCAAATGGATAGTCGCCAACTGCACTTACATCTTCTGCGCCCCACAATAACGCAATTGACACAATTTCAACCTCACATACAAACCATCTCGAAATACCCTAATGCCTGAACGTCTTCTACGCATCTTAATTGTTGCCGCCGATGCCCTCACCCGCGCCGGTCTCGCCTCTATTCTCTCATCGCAAGCAGACCTCCAACCCGTAGGCCAGATTCAGCCAACAGACGACCTGGACAACGCGCTTGCCGTCTATCAACCCGACATCATGCTCTGGGACATTGGCTATGCTGCCGACGAGACGTTAGAACAGCTTGCCGATTTCACACAGCATGACTCATCAGCACCCAACGTTCCCCTCCTTGCCCTCGTAGCCGATACAAGTTTGACTCCCATCGCATGGCAGGCAGGCGTGCGCGCCCTCATTCCCCGCAGTGCATCAACCGCCACCCTCGCCGCCGCACTCCACGCCGCCGCGGCCAACCTGGTTGTCCTTGACGCGCCCTCCGCCAGCAGCATCCTCGTTCCAATCACAGATCGGCCCGAATCACTAGAACCCCTCACCGCACGCGAACGTGAAGTATTACAACTTATGGCGCAGGGCTTGCCCAATAAAACCATCGCACGACAACTAGCCATCAGCGAACACACAGTCAAATTTCATGTCAACGCCATCTTAAGCAAGTTTGGTGCCCAAAGTCGCACAGAGGCCGTTGTGCTTGCCTCACGCGCAGGTCTCATTCTGCTCTAATCATTCATCGAGCCAAACAACACCCACAAACAACATTTGCAAAGAAGCCCCCTACCCAAACGATTAGGTCTCCCCTGCGCCAACGGTGGATGCCATTCCAAGTGCTGCCTGTCATACTACGTGCAGAAGGTCTTACACGAGATCACATACAAAGGTATTTCAGAAAGGCAACACCATGTCTGCAACATTACATGAACTCTCCTCCAATATCGCTGAACTTGTCGCCGCTGCCAATCCGCATATCGTACGCGTCGAAGGTCGCCGTCGTTTAGCCGCTACAGGTGTCGTCTACCGATCCGATGGTCTTATCGTCACTGCCAACCATGTGGTTGAGCGCGACGACAATCTCACCATTGGACTGCACGACGGCACCACCCACAGTGCTACGCTCGTAGGCCGCGACCCAAACACCGACATTGCACTACTCCGCATCGAAGCAACAGACCTCCAGGCTGCGACATGGAGTGATCCATCCGCCTTGCGCGTTGGGCATATCGTCCTAGCCCTCGGTCGCCCTGGGCAGACCGTGCAGGCAACCCTGGGTGTCATCAGCGCGCTAGGTGGCGGATGGCGCTCCCCAGCAGGTGCAGACATCGAGCAGTACCTCCAGACCGATGTTGCCATGTACCCAGGCTTCTCTGGCGGCCCCTTGCTTGCAGCCGATGGCTCCTTTGCAGGACTCAACAGCTCCGCGTTGCTCCGTGGCATCAGCATTGCCTTGCCAGCGCCAACCATTGTACGCGTAGTCGACACGCTCCTAGCACACGGGCGCGTTCCGCGTGGCTATCTTGGGGTAGGCATTCAGCCTGTCCGCTTGGCCCCAGCACTTCAAGAGCGCGTCAGTCAGCCAACGGGCCTCATGATCATGTCTGTGGAAGCCAACAGCCCAGCAGAGCAAGCCGGGGTAACACAAGGCGACATTCTAATTAGTGTTGATGGCAAGGCATTAAATCACGTGGACGACCTGCAATCACTCCTGAGCAGTACACCTGTGGGTAAGGCAGTGACAATGCGCTTGGCACGAGGGGGCGACCTCCAAGAAGTACCTGTCACCATTGGTCAGGGCAAGTAACTTTCTGTCCAAAGTGCGGGGTACGTTTCAGCAACGTCTGAGGTACCCCTGAAAGGCTCCTATGTCCAACTTACTTCAACAAATCAACGACGATGTGGCGAACATCAGTGACAAAGTTTTGGATAGTCTTGTCCAAATTCACAATGGTCAACGTGGTGTCGGGGCAGGAGCAATCTTGCACAGGAACGGGTCAAGTGACGGCACTATTGTCACCAACGCCCATGTGATCCTAGGCCGTCGCGGTCAAGTCAGCAGCAATCTCTCCGTCACTCTACGCGACGGACGTGACCTTCCTGCCCAACTTTTGGCCTATGATGTAGAACGTGACCTAGCCGCACTCCACGTCAGCGCGCCGGATCTTACGCCAATTGAGATAGGCGATTCTCGCACGCTCAGCGCAGGGGATCTCGTCTTGGCACTGGGATTTCCATGGGGCATCAAAGGTGGGGCCACTTCAGGCGTGGTCATCGGCACGGGTGCACACCTACCCGAACTAGGCGACAGCAAGCGCGAATGGATTGCGGCAAGTCTTCATCTGCGTCCAGGCCATTCAGGTGGCCCAATGGTTGATAGCCGCGGTCGTCTCGTTGGCATCAACACGCTCATGAATGGGCCAGAAGTGGGGATCGCTATCCCTGTCCATATTGCCAAAGAGTTCCTCAATAGGGCTTTGGCAAACAAACAACCCGCTACCCCAGAACCTAGCCCAGAACCAATTGGAGAAGCAACAGTTATTCTCTAACCTGGGGCAAAATCAAAAACAAAAAGGGACGATCTTCTTGCGAAAACCGTCCCTTTTTGTTTACTAAATTTCTTGGTAGGTCTTATGCTATGTCGCCAGCAGTTTCGCGACAATCGCATTCCACTCATCTGCAAGCGATTGCTCAGAGATGGGTTGCTTAGCCCGTCGATACCAATAGGCAGCATTACCCGCATCGCCTTCTACACGATGCAAATAGGCATGTACCCATGCGCCGTTCAAACTATCATCGTGCTGCAAAGCCTCATGAGCACGCGCCCAATCGCCTTTTGCTTCATGCCAAAGGGCTTGCAGCGGCAAATTCAACCCGGCAGGTGGTTGGGCATCGGTGAGTGATTGGCGGAATTCATCTGCGGTCATCAGTTGCTCCTCGGGGTGAAGATGAAAATCGTTGGCAACGAGTAGAGTTCAACCCTATGCGACCAACCCATGACGCTCCAAGAGCGTTTGATTAGCCAAGATCTCTTTGGTTTCTCCACAAGCAACGATTTGCCCATTATCCATGATGGCTGTTTGATCGCCAAGTTCAGCAACCAGCGCGAGATCATGCGTGGAAATGAGCATTGTCATTTTCAGTTCCTTGAGCAAGTTGATCAACAGTCGCCGAGCGCGCGGATCAAGACCTGCCGAAGGTTCATCCAACACCAGAATTTCTGGTTGCATTGAAAGAACCGTAGCAATCGCAATGCGCTTCTTCTCACCAACACTCAAGTGATGCGATGAACGGTCAATGTAGCTCCCCATTCCAACCGCATCCAGCGCCGCACGCACCCGTCGCCGCACCTCGGCTTCTGCAAACCCCATGTGCAATGGCCCAAAAGCAACATCATCAAAGACCGTCAGCGAAAACAGTTGATCATCAGGATTCTGAAAAACCATCCCCACTGCCGCGCGAATGGTTGGCAGATTGGCTTCAACCACCTCCTCGCCCGCCACGCGCAGTTCTCCTTTGCCCTGCAAAATACCATTCAGGTGCAACATCAAGGTAGATTTACCTGCCCCATTTGGCCCAACCAAAGCCATCTTGACGTTCGGCGCAATGTGCAATGTCACACCACGCAAAGCTTCGCGTCCATCGGGATATCGAAAATAC
>JBBQIG010000444.1:0-5077 GCA_038324715.1 Anaerolineae bacterium
GGTTCCAGTGATATTGGGACGTTGCGAATCTATTCGGCAGTCTAATTGTCCACCTGCCAGGAACATCAATCCAGCACCCAGACCAAAGAAGATCAGGCTCACCCAGGAGACAACGGTGGCAGTGGGGCCAAATCCCAGATAGCCCAGCGCCAAAAACCAGGAGTGAAGCGGGGGATAGAGTACCTGGCGATAGCTGTTATAGGCAAAGCTGAGTAGATCACCTTGACGCAAATCGTGGGCAATGACCAGCCCTTTGAGTGCATGGGTTGCCTCGTCCCAGCGGAAAGGGCCGCGAGTGGGGATTGCTATGGTTGCCAGCAATGCCATGACGATTAGAGTTGCCAGGAGGATCAGCGAAGGCAGAAGCCAGCGTTTTGTCACACTTTGCTCTGTCACTCTCTGTACTACAACGTGTTGTCCTATCATCTTGGCTTTGTCATCTTGGGTCTTAATCAGCAGCCCGCTCGCGCCAAGGGGCATAGCCGGTCGTGGATGGGGTTGTGCTTGTTTGAAGTGAATGGGTGCTACGCTGGCTTTGCAACAACGTGGACATACACTTGCGTTGGGCTTCACGCGGCATGATGTGACTGAATTAAGTGGACTACGGCAGGTGGCACCTCATGCCCCAGCGCCAACAGGCGCGCATCATAGCGGGTGCCAAAGAAGGGACAATGCACCAAAGTTAAGGCGCTCCTTGTCCAAACTCGTTCCAATCTACACCAACACCAAAGCCAGGTTCACGCTTATCTGGATTGCGAAATTCCAGAGTGAGGTCAAACTCACGTCGGTCCAACTCTTCAGCCTCATCGCCCATGCCCATACTGAGCACAGCCAAAACGCGATAAATTGTGCCAGGGACGGGGTCGCGCATGTGCAACGTGGTCTCAATGCGCTGCTCGGTGCGCGCCATCATGTAGACGCTGCAATTCTCGCTGCCATCTGGATTCATCACCATAATCTCCACATTGGGAGCTTGGTCTTCCACCGCGGGCAGCCAAATGCGCGTCCAAATGCGCTTTAAGTCGGGATAAGGATAGAGAACAATACGTTCAAAGAGCAGTGGCGTGTCGGCTTCAAAGAGTGGAATTTCCATAAATATTCCTGGTTGTTATTTGGTACTGGCTCAACTACTTCAAGAGAGTGAGCAAGAGAGTTATTTAGAGCATAACAAGGAGTGCTGCAAAATAAAAATCATCGGAGGTATCAACCTAAGTGGTTAAACAAAGGAGGAACCATCCGATGATTTAGGCAACTATACCACATCTGTTATGCACCGGCAGTACACACAACGCTCACTGTATGACTTCCTCATGCAGTGCATTCTGCAATGTGTTGCTATCCTTTAACCTGCTCCGCCTGGGCACCTGACATGGGTGGCGGTGGCGCTAGTGTAGGTCGTGGCGCGCCTGGTTGCTTGGTTACGCTAAACTTGCCCTTATTGTCAATGGAAGGGCCATCCGTCCAGCGTCCAGAAGGGGTCTTTTGCCCATCAGCCAATGTGGACATAAAGGCATAGGAATATTTCTGCGCCTCCATATCCTGTGGGAAGCTATTCGGGATTGGATGAACCTGTGGCCCACCCAGTTCCTCAATCACCGCAAGCCATTGGTTCTGATGCATGGTATCGCGAGCAATCATATAGTGCAGCATATCTTTCATGCCTGGATCGTCCGTCATGTTAAAGAGGCGCACAGCCAACGTCCGTCCTGTAGATTCAGCCATCACGTTTGCATACATATCACCCGCCAAATTACCACTGGCATAGACATGCGAACAGTCAAATGGCACGCCATTGGAGTTCACGGGCATGGCTGCTAGCCCTGACGAAAGAATGTGACGGGGATTCATTCCACCCAACACAGCATGCACCATCGGGTTTTGCTGCGCCATATCCTCTTGCAATTGAAGTGGCGAATTTTCTAAATTGAGAGCCACTGCGGTTGCCAGCATCTCAATGTGACCGATCTCCTCAGTTCCTGTCTCGAGGAGCATGTCCCGATACTTGGCTGGGCCGCGCGCGCCCCATGCCTGAAATAGATATTGGAGACAAACGCGAATTTCACCCTCGACACCCCCGATTGCCTGTTGTAACATCTTGGCAAAGAGCGGATCAGGTCGGTCTACTCGAACTTGGTACTGCAACTGATTGTCATGGTAAAACATTATTAGTATCCTCCAGCTAATTTAAACCAAACTCGTCTGGCAGTAGTTTAACCAATAAGAAGGAACGCGATAGATACCCTGATATAGATAGATTGCACAAAAATATATATGGGACAAACTATCTACATGAGTCGAAATATATGCAGCCTTCACACAGAATACGTTGGCATTTCTGCGCGGCGACTGGGATAATGTCTGAGTTGGTACAGCTAGCCCCTGAGGTATTAACCTTTGAGATAATTGAGATATTCGAGGCAGTGCAAAGCGTTCATTGTCACTTTTGAAATATGCAGATGAGATATGCAGAGAAGAAGGTAGAGATGCCTGAATTACCACGTCTCCACGTTTCCAAACAGCAATTTTCAGATTGATCTATAGCTGACTCGTGTATGAGCATGTATATGAATTCATGCATAAGGCTTGTACCAAGTTATATAGCTTGTCGCTCTCTTTCACAGTAACCTAAATACAAACTTAGCAGACTAACAGCCAACACTCGGAGCAAAGGCTATTGCAAAGTCTGTTCATATCAAAAGTTCTCAAGTACCACTTGTTGTGCTGCTCTGCCTTTTTGTGCGTGCAGCGCTTTATGTTGCTTTGTTCCTGTCAAGTCTTATATCTACAAATAAATATGGACAGGCATGAGAGCCAGAGAAACAGAAAGAGAGAAAAGCCGTGAAAATTTGCCGAATAAAAATCTTACTTGCGGGAGCCATTGCAACAAGCGTGCTTGCTGGATGCGGCGACCGATCACCGGAACCCACACCACCTCCAGTCGTAGTGGTGACTGCCACACCGGAACAAGCTGTGGTGGTAGCGCCTACATCAGACCAAGCCGTGACAACAGATGCGGGTGCCGGGGCCGCGCATGCTTTAGAAGATCAGATTATTAACATTTATGAAGCCACCAGCGATTCTGTGGTCAACATCACCAGCCGCGGTTATTCTTTGAATAATAGGATGCAACCTATTCCCCAAGAAGGTTCAGGCTCAGGCTTTGTATTCAGCGATCAAGGTCACATCGTTACCAACTTTCATGTGATTGAGAACGCTGAAGAACTCGAGGTGACCTTTGCAGATGGCACCAATGTGCCCGCGGAATTAGTTGGATCAGATCCTTCCACCGATTTAGCGGTTCTCCGTGTGGACAGAGAAGACCTCCCGCCACTAATTCCACTCGAACAACCTGGTCAATTCCGCGTAGGTGAATTTGTAGTCGCCATCGGCAATCCTTTTGGTCTGGAAGGCACGATGACTGTGGGTGTGATTAGCTCGTTGGGACGCGTCATTGAAAGTCCCAATGGTCGCTTCATTGGCGAGGCAATCCAAACCGATGCCGCCATCAACCCTGGCAATTCCGGCGGTCCACTCCTCAACCTAGAGGGTCGGGTCATTGGCGTCAATTCTCAAATTGTTAGCACCAGTGGGGCCTCATCAGGCATCGGCTTTGCAGTGCCAGTGGGCACAGTGCAGCGCGTTGCCAATCAGCTAATCGAACAAGGCTATTATGCCCATCCTTGGCTCGGCGTGCAGACATTTGATATCGCACCTGAAGCGGCGCAGTTGTTCAATGAGGCAGGCATGGAACTCATCGTTGATCGGGGATTGCTTGTCATTGATGTTGTGAACGGTAGCCCAGCAGACCGGGCGGGCATTCAAGGTGCCGATCGAGCCGTCCGAGTAGGCAATGTCCAAGTTCCCATCGGAGGCGATATCATTACAGCCGTCAACGGGGTTGCTGTCGAAAGCTTACAAGATCTTACGGTCTATCTGGATAACAACACCCAAGTGGGAGACACGGTGACGCTCACCCTTGTGCGTGGTGGCGAGCTTATGCAGATAGATGTAGAACTTGGAGAACGACCTGTGCAACCATAACTGTGCAAAGAGCTAGCGAATTGCCCTAGCTCTTTGCATTCGAAGATATTGGGGGGTACTCCTTCCTTGGAGCTTCAAGCTCCGAGGAAGGTCACGATCTTGGCAAGACAACCTGCCAGCGCCTACCATTCGCTAAAGTTCCCAACAAATCAAACAAACCTAACTCAGCCAACGTGCCAAGACTCGTTGGCCTTCTGGCGACACAAAGTATTGAAAATGATGCCCGCCGACAACCTGAACGTTGAGCCGCGGCCAACGTCCTTCCAGCCACCGTGCGCTATCTACCCCCACCAGTAGATCGTTCTCCCCCGCAAAGAGCACGTCAAGTCCGCTGTCCGCTACGCCCATCAACCGTTGCGCCAGCGCATGCCAATGCGCGTACGCCGCTGAATTATCACCGATCTGCACATAATAAGGCACGCGCGCCGGAGGTCGCCATGCAGCGTTAATCTCCTCGTAGAAGCTAGAATCGGGTGCAAGGTCAGCCAATCCGCGCCCAGCATCACTCACCCGATCCAAAAGCCAATGGGCGATCAGCGCAGGTGGCACCGACCCAGCCATATTAAGCAGGATATTTGCCAACCAGGGCAGCAAAGTGCGTCCCTTTGCCAATGGCGTTCCCGCATTAGGAGGCCCAGCCATAAAAACGCGGTCAATATATTGCTCGCCATCACTCAGTTCCACCCACGCGCGCGCCACTTGTGTACCCACGCTGTGGGCAAAAACATCCAGTTGAATAGGCCCACCCGGGGCAAAGCCCACCCCCTTGAGCGCACTTGCCAACAGATCAGCATTGCGCCGGATCGGCGTGCCAAAGGTTTCATAATCATAGGTCAGACAGAGATCATAGTTACCCTGCGTACGCACCCACTGCCACACCTGCTCCACCATCCAACGTGTATCGCCTGTAAAGCCGTGGAGCATGAGCGCCACACGCTTGGACTGCGCCACCTCCGCCGCGCTCACGGGGCGATAAATGACGCGCCCATCGACCAGCTCAGCCTGACGCAAGCCACTATCTGTGGGCAGCGCACCC
>JBBQIG010000445.1:0-5071 GCA_038324715.1 Anaerolineae bacterium
AACAAGATGAACAACGCTGGAGGTACTTTCCATCATCCCTGCTCGGCTATCCCTTAGAGAAACCCCACAACAACTACACCTAGCAAAATCTTCAACCAGGAGACAACAAGTAACACTAAACCAGAGTCATGATAACCGGCATAACCTTGAGCAACAGCCAAACTGTCACGGTTACGACTGCCACAAGCAAGTAGACCTGCACATGACCATCTTGCGTACTGCGAACCATCCGTCCCAAGCGGTCGGCAACTGAGCCAGCACCTGTGACTGTGCCATCGATCACCGAGCGGTCGAAAGCAGCCAAAAGTCCCGAGAACCAGACAGCAACCCGCCCGATACCATTGACAATGGGGTCAATGACCCAAAAGTCATCAAACCAATACAAAATCTTACTCAGACCCAGAGTCCATGTGATGATGGTGTAGCGATAGAGTTCATCCACATAATACTTATTGTGAAAGAGCATCCAAATCGGGCCCAACAGCCTACGCAGTGGGTCGATTTGATCCACCCGCAGTCCACGCCCATAGACGACAAACCCCAGCAACAAACCACCCAACGCCACCACAATAGAGACCAACAACGGCGTCATGCTAAACGCAGGATGGCTCACATGGAAGCCCTGATACTCAATGAAAGGCTCGAGGTAATGCTCCAGCCAGTTCGGCACAATTCCACCCAAGCCAGGGAAATGCTCAGGAATGCCAGCCCAGCCTAGCGCAATGGCAAAGGGAGAAATCAAGATCAGCGGCCAGGTCATGGCCCCCACGCTCTCCGGCGCATGATCTGCACCTTCTGTGCGTGGGCTACCCAAGAAGGTCAGCCCGATCTGGCGTGCTGTGTAGAAGGCGGTCAAGAAAGCCGCCACTGCCAACGTCCAAAAGACGACAGTATTCCCACCATCCCAGGCAAAGGCCAAAATTTCATCTTTTGACCAGAAGCCGGAAGTTAGAATGGGAAAGCCACTGAGTGCCAGCCCACCGATGATGAAAGTCCATCCGGTGATAGGCATCCGCCCCAACAAGCCACCCATGTTGCGCATGTCCTGCGGGTCATTCAGGTCAAGCACACCATCGCGTCGTGGGATGAGCGAGGGATGCTCATGTGGATCATGTGCCTGGGCAACATCCTGATCATCATGACCATGTTCTCTATACACCTCTGCATCATGCGCGCTGCCATGTGCATGCGCGTGATGAAAGCCATGCTCCACACCATGAATCACGCTACCAGAACCCAAGAACAACAGCGCCTTGAAGAAGGCATGTGTAATCAGATGGAAGAGTGCAGGGCCATACGCGCCAATGCCCAACGCAGCAACCATAAAGCCAAGCTGGCTAATGGTTGAATAAGCAAGCACGCGCTTAATGTCCCACTGCGCCACGGCAATCGTCGAAGCAAAGATTGCCGTAAAGGCACCAATAAAGGCAACAAAATTCAGAACCCCAGGCGCTGCCTCACCCGCTACATAGAAGAGGGGGAACATACGCACAACCAGGAAGACGCCAGCAGAGACCATCGTCGCCGCATGAATCATGGCGCTAACAGGTGTGGGGCCTTCCATTGCATCAGGCAACCAAACGTGCAGCGGGAACTGCGCGCTCTTGCCAATGGTTCCGAAGAAAATCAACAGAGCAATCACTGCCAAGACCGGTAGCTCGACTCCTATCAACGGAATCGTCACCATCATCGCAGCAAGGCGTTCCAGGTTATCAATCTGCAAAATCTGGTTAAACTGTAGGCTGGATGGTTCACTCATGAAGTAGAGCAGCATCATACCCACAAACATGATCGTATCGCCGATACGCGTGGTCACAAATGCCTTCACATTGGCGACACGCGCCCTCGGCTTCTCATACCAAAAGCCGATGAGCAGATACGAACACAACCCCATGATTTCCCAGAAGATAAAGAATGTCAGCAAAGAGTTAGAAACAATCAATCCAAGCATCCCCGTGGCGAACAAACTAATGTACGCCATGAAGCGGCTATAGCGTGGATCTCGCCCCTGCTGATAGGAAACAGGATAGATCGCCGGAGAAAGATGTGCTGGAAAGGTCATGTAACCACTGGCATAGATGAAGATCATCAGCAGTAGAAACGACGACATGAAAAGCACCAGTGCATTCGCCGGATCGACCTGGAAGCCGACCATGATGCTTGACGTACCCGTGGGGATATGGAACAACTCCCCATAGACTGGATGCTCGCCAAAATGCTCCGTGGTAAAGGCCGTAAAGGCAATCGGCCAGCTCAGAATCAAGGCAAATGCTGCCCCAAAGATAGCTGTCAGGGCGCTGACCGTCTTATTGCGATTGAGGAAAAGCACAATCGCCAGAAAGGCTAGGAAGGTCGGAATCGGCACCAGCCAGGCGATATTGAGAAATCCTTCCATTCAAGCAACCTCGCTTTGCGTTCAGGAATGAATCCGCTCACACCACAAAAATAGTGGTGAGTGTGGGCTAAAAAGGGTACTTAGCACCAACGTTATGGACATCAGGTTATGGACACTAAGAACTAAAGTATATGAACTAGAGAAACTATCTATCAACTGCTGGGCGGCGAAAACTCCGCACCAGATTCCCCAAAAAGAAACCCAAAAGAGCACCTACGACAACAAGCCCCAAGAAGAGAAAATCATTCCCAACCTGCATCATTGTGCCAATAAGGACAAAGATGATTGCACCACCAAAAGCAAACCAGAGCAGTTGACTTTGTTCTGACTTGCGCTGCTTGGCCTCAGCCAAAATCGCCGCCGCATCACGAAAGTCCGGCCTGTACTTAACCACTTCTTTAAGCGCATAAATAGCGCCAGTGTAATTCCCCTGCTGCATCTTCTCTAGCGCCAGGGTATAAAGAAACTCACACTGCTCATCGATTGACCCGGTCAACAACTGTTTGGGCATGGGAATATTCTATTTGCTGCTCTGAGGCTACACATACACCACACCAGCGGGATAAATCTACCCCTTAAGCGTGTCCAACTCATCCAAGTTAATGGTGCGGCGACCTCGATAAACCGAGATCACAAGCGCCAAGCCAACTGCCACTTCCGCTGCGGCAACCGCAATCACAAAGATGGCAAACATCTGCCCTTCCAACAACTCAACCGCAGCGCCATAACGCCAGAAGGCAACGAGGTTGATGTTGACTGCGTTTAACATCAACTCGATCCCCATCAGGGCGGCAACTGCATTGCGCCGAGCCAGGGCTGCGTAGAGACCCGCACAAAAGAGAAAGGCGGCAAGAATCAGATACCAATTTAGCGGGACCATAAATAGTTCGTCCTTATTTCCGGTTTAACAGACTTTCCGGTTTAACAAGCTGTGTAACACCCAACCTCTAAAGATCCAACACCAAGAGCATCAGCGATTAACGATCACGTGCCAACATCAGTGCACCAGCCAATGCGACCAGGAGCAGCAAGGCCATCATCTCAAACGGGATCAGATAGCTGGTGACAAAGAATCTGCCCAACGTTGCAATAATCACTTCTCCATCAGCCAACACGGTAGCAAGCTCAGGTCCAGGCCAAGGGACATTGACCAAAACGCCCCATAGCACCAAGAAGAGCAGCACCGACATAATCGCAGCGGTGAGTAGATTCTGATTGCCCGATGAGGTGCGACCATACATCATCCCGCGCGTTAACATGATGGCAAAGATGATGAGTGTAGAAATCGCCCCCACATAGATGAGCACTTGGCTTACTGCCAGAAACTCAGCCTCAAGCAGAGCATAGATACCAGCTACACCAAAGAACGTTGCCACCAACCCGAGTGCATTGTGATACAGGTTGGGTGCAATGACCACAATCAATGCACTTACCACAGTAAACAGCGCCAGCATAATAAAGACTACCTGCTGGACTGTTGGAAGCGGCGGCAGTGGAAATGGTAGTTCAGGCATAATCGCGCAACCTCTCGCTCATACAGTGGACTCAGCCCAAGTTAACTAGACCCTAAACCTAAGTCTCGCCACCTAGAATAGCCACAGTGAATAGCAGTAAATAATGTACAGCGAACATTAATCTTACGAATGTCAGCCACGAGTGTCAGCCACCAATAGCAGCTACGAATGACAAGCTTGCAACCACGAAACCCTTAGTCGCCAGATTGTGGCGCAGGAACCATGGTTCCGATGAGCGACTTAGGCTCAAAGGCACGCTTGCTACGCGTTGTCTCATTGCGGAAATGGGTGGATAGCGCTCGCAACATCACGGCAATCACAATAATATTGCCAACGAAGATCAGCACATACTGAATCCAAACTGCAACTGGCAACTTCATCGCCACCATCTGCCATAAGATCAAGGCCAGAACCGAAGGTACCAAGACCTTCCAGGCAAATGACATCATTTGGTCAATACGCACACGGGGGAAGGTACCTCTTACCCATTGTGTAATCGTATAGAGCGCAAACGCCTTCGCCAAGAAATAAACCACGCCAAGGATAGGCAACTGGTCGACAAACGGCCCTTGCCACCCACCTAAGAAGAGTACGGTCATAACTGCGCCAAGGAAGAAGCTATTGAGGAATTGAGCCAAGAAGAACATGGCAAATTTCATACCGGAATATTCAATGTGAAAACCGGCAATCAACTCCGACTCAGCTTCCAACAAGTCGAAAGGTGTCTGCTCACCCTCTGCCAACGCGCTGATGAAGAAGATCAACATCATCGACGGCATGATGAACCCGATCCAACCGATGCCCAGGTTGAAGCCGCCAATCTCCAAACGCTGGAACGCTGCGAGTTCATTCAATCGCATAGTTCCCACCAAGAGCACTGGCCCCAACATCGCCAGCACCATCGGGATTTCATACGAAAGCAACTGTGCCACGACACGGAAACCAGCCAAGAGCGCATACTTATTGTTGCTGCTCCAGCCAGCCATCAAGGCTGCCATAATCCCAATCGAACCAAGTGCCACCAGATAGAGCACGCCGACATTCAGATCGACGCCCACAAGTCCATTGGCAAAGGGAATTACAGCCAGCGACATAATCACGCCAAACACAGCCAACAACGGGGCCAAGTTATAGGCAATGACATCAGCTTCTGCCGGACGGA
>JBBQIG010000446.1:0-5070 GCA_038324715.1 Anaerolineae bacterium
GATCGATCTGCTTTGATCACGTGTATCTACACTATTATTGAGGTGTTTTGTTTCGTAGCTTATACGCAGGGTGAATGTATTCTTATGGCTCGTGAAGTGCATCCGGCGCAGTGATATCTTGCAAGTGTGTAAGGCAGCATGAGATCTGATAGCTAGCAAGTGGTATGAAGAAAACGGATGATAGACGAGAGCGAGAACGAAAACTCGCTGTTCGCAGAGACAGAAGCGGGTCTGAAAGGACATTTATGAATAGTGAAAGCCGTTTGGGGCTAATGGATGAGCAAGATATCATCCGGGCCATTTTGCGAAACTACCTCTCCCTGACTATACTTGGCGTAATTCGGCGTACTGCGTGAAGCATTAACTAGATACCTATGCAGAATCAGAATCCTTTCTCAGAGTACCCAATTAGTGCTGAACCTGAACAGCGTTTTGCTGGGCAAAAGCCGAGCAAGTTCAAGGTGTTGCGACTCTTTATTCAAGAGAGTTTGCAAGTCGTGTTACCGGCTTTACTGCTAGCGTTGACTGTACATCTTTTTCTGGCCCAGGCGACCATTGTCTATGGGCAGAGCATGGAGCCGAATCTATCGGAGCAGCAACGCCTGATCATTGATAAGGTAAGCTATCGCTTCATGCCGCCAGATCGCAATGATATTGTGGTGATCTCGATGCCCGACATGAATGAGATGTTGGTGAAGCGCGTGATTGGCTTGCCGGGGGAGACGGTGGAGGTACGCAATGGCGTGGTTTATGTGAATTATGCGCCGCTGCCAGAACCTTTCCCGCATGATCTTGGCTTTCAGAGCATGGAACCAACAGTTCTTGGCCCACTCAACTACTTTGTAATGGGCGACAATCGCGATAACAGTAATGACAGCCGCTCCTTTGGGCCAGTCCAACGTGAATACATTCTCGGACGGGTCTGGCTTCGCTATTGGCCTTTGGACGATTTTACTGCGTTTTAGCCCATTGCCTTTGTGCTTTAGGCCACTAGCAGACCGAAGTCCTTAAAGCCGCGCCAGCTTATTTTAACCTGGCAAGTCGCTAACTGGAAGGCTGATCGCGCATGGGTTCGCGCCGCTGGAGTAACCTTACAAAGATCATTGTCTCCGCCACCTTGGCGATATTGGCATTGATTTTGTTGATCACCTTCCGCGTGCTCATTACCCCCACCATTGTTGCTTTTCTCCTCGCCTTTATTCTAAGCTATCCAGTCAATTGGATTCAACGCAGCACCGGCTGGACACGTTCCGTTGCTGTGACATTGATCTATGTGGTGCTGCTCACTGTGCTGATTTTGATGCCAGTGTTGATCATTCCGCGCCTCTCCGATCTGGTCTTATCGCTGCAATCCACCCTGGAAGAGTTGGTCGAAGGCTTGCGCAATGTCTCCACAGGGCCATGGCTGCGGCTGGGGGCGGTGACTTTCACGCTCGACATGCTCTTTCAGCAAGCGGCTGAGGTCTTGGGCAATCTTCTGGTGCTTGCCACTGCTAATCCGCTTTCAATTGCGCGTGGTGTGACCAATAGCCTGATCACCATTGTCTATGTGCTTGTCCTCAATTTCTGGCTGCTCAAGGATATTTATAAGCTCCAACGATTAGTCATGGATCAGATTCCAGTGGACTATCAGGAGGATGCGCGACGTTTGGGGCAGGAGTTGACGAAGATCTGGCACGCGTTTATGCGCGGGCAACTGACGGTGGCGCTTGTTGTGGCGGTGCTTACTTGGATTCCACTGATGGTTATCGGCATGCCCAATGCAGGGGGGCTTGCGCTCTTAGCGGGTGTGCTTGAGTTTTTGCCTTCCATCGGCCCTGCCATTAGCGGCACCATTGGCACACTCTTTGCTCTTTTCCAGGGCTCCCGCTGGCTGCCTGTTAATGATTTAACCTTTGCCATCATTGTCGGCTTGATCTATGCCATCATTGGGCAACTGGAGAGTATTTATCTGATCCCCCGCTATGTAGGTGGACAGGTGCGGCTACATCCGGCGCTAGCTTTTGTGGGCATTATTGCGGGCACATTGGTCTTTGGGTTGTTGGGTGTGTTGCTTGCCACTCCCATCATGGCGAGCGCCCGTACAATACTCTCTTACGTCTATCGCAAACTCTTTGATCTGGAACCCTTTGAGCCATTGCGTCTATCCCAAGCAAGCGTTCGCATTCCTGGCTTGATCGCAGGGCGCAAAGTTGATGTCATCCTCTTCGATCTGGATGGCACGTTGACACAATTGGATTGGCGTCTGTGCGAGTGGGCTAGAACCCATATGCTTTGGGCGAATGACATAATTGCGCCAGAGCAACGTGCGCTGGATATGCGTCGCTTGATGGTGATGATGGAAGGGACTGTGAACTTTTTCATCAGCCAGAGCCGTCGATTTAAGCCACAGCAGGAGATTGATGAAAGATTCCAATGGCTCAATCTCGTGCGTGGTCATCCGCCCGCCGCAGAGCTAATTCCATTGCCTGGCGTGCCTGCGATGCTTGAACAATTGGCGAACCAATACCGGTTGGGGATTGTCTCTACGCGGACGCATGAGGAAATTTCGTGCTTCATTGAACGTGTCGGTCTTGCACCCGATCTCTTTGCAATTTTGATTGGGCGTGAGGAGACGACGAATCTGTTTCCCCACATTGACCCGCTCACTGCGGCGACCAGTCGTCTTTTGGTGGAGCCTAGCCAGGTGCTAATGGTGAGTGATACAGATAGCAATTTGCGCTCTGCCCGCGCCATTGAGATGGCAACAGTGGGTGTGTTGTGTGGTTTGGGTGAAGAGCGCGATTTGATGGAGAGCGATCTTATTCTTGCGACGACACCTGAACTGTTAGATTGGCTCTAGAGTTCGTTTACACAGCGTACTACTCCCTAGATAATTTACGCGACTTGATTCACTTGATCAAGTCGCGTTTGGTCAATTGAAGTCTCCCCTGGCATGTGCTTTAATTCTCTTTGTGTGCCATCTCTCTTGCGTCAGTGATAAGCTGAACCGCAATTGTAAGCGAACATATTGGACGCCACGGTTTGATGTGCTATGCTCACAACAAGGCGTAGAACTGATGCGCTATTTTTTGAGGAGTCGTATAAGGACGAAGATGCCAAAAGTTAAAATTACCTATGATATGCGTGAAGGACGCGAACAGGAGTGTCAGGATTATTTGGTGAATAAACTGGCCCCTGGGCTTGCGAAGTTGGGCTTCCGCGTCTCCGATGTCTGGTACACAGTGTGGGGTAATTCACCCCAAATTACAGGTGGCGGCGAGATGGACGATTTGGATAAGATTCGCTCCATTTTTTCCTCGCGTGAGTGGGGGAATTTAGCCGCAGGGATTGAGGAACTCAGCACGAATTTTCGCGTTCAAGTGACGCGTGGCAGTAACTCGGAACTTTCGTAGTTGAGGGTTGTTCTGAGTTCTAAGCGTGTGGTTTTATGGCTGTAGTTTAGAGCTTTGAGTTCTAACTGCTGCGGGATTAAATTGCACGTGATTAAATTGCACTGATTGTGTTGTATAAGTTGTGTAAATGGGAAAAGATTGTGTCTGAACTTCTGATGTCGCGCACTGCCGCTGATGGCTCTGCTGCAAAACCTTTGGCTTTGGTGGTTTTTCTGGAAAATGTCGGCCATATTGCGGGTCTCACGTTGCCCTCTGCCGTTACTAAGGCGATTGACTTTGTTACTGAAGAGTATGCCAAAGCATTACTTTGGCTTTATGGAGCCTATCGACGTTATGATCAGGTGATCATCCTGGAAGATGAGCTAGCGACAGGGCCGCACTTGGTGGGCGCGCTCACTGCTGCCAGTCGTGAGCATACGGTTGATCTCTTGCTCTTGGTGCATGGACGTCCAGGGGCGCTTGTGGGTTGTCGTGCCCAAGTGGATGTGGGGCCAGAGACTTTTCAACCTTTGGTGGATGCCTATCAGAAAGATACCTCTTTGGTTGATTTGCGTATGGTCTTTGGGCTGAATTGCTTTGGCGCTAGTTTGGCGCCGGTCTGGCTTGCGTTGGGTGCTGTGGCGGTGAATGGCGCGGTTGGAGTCAACTGGCTCCCAGAGCCTTCACTTTCCCTCTTTCTGCGTAGCTGGCTGCACGGGCATAGCTTTGGCGAGGCAATTCTGCGCAGCCATCGGGTCGCCCTACAATGGGGGATGCGCCTTTGGTCTTCGACCACCGAGGGTCATGACCACCCCAAGATTGCCGGAAGTCGTCAAGCCATCTTTGGCGTGCGCGACATTACCATCAACTCCTAGATCCCCAATTTCCTAATAGACTTTCCTCTTAATGGGAATAATAACAGGATAATAGAGTGGAATAGACGGTCTAATCCATCTGTCCACTATCTGGGCTTGTGTCAGAGTTCTTTGCTTTGACGTAAGCCCTTTCTTTTGCTCGGCACTGAATTTGTGATTTGCGGTCTTCACAAATTACCCCATGCGTCCGTGTATAGTAGAGGCAGCGAGTACAAAATAGGCGTTGCAGACTTTACGGAATGGTTGGATAATACCTTGATAATAAGTTGTTTGGGGCATTGTACATTTGCTTGCGTGTGGGGAAGCCAAAGGGAGGAAGTGAAATGAAAAATGTGGCGTTACTTGTTGTCGATGTGCAGGAAGCCTCAGTTTTAGCACATCCATACGACGAAGAAAAGGTTCTTGGTAATATTAAGACTCTAGTTTCATTTTGTCGCGACCAAGAGATCGAAGTGATATACGTGCGGCATGATGGCGGTACAGGCGATGAACTGGAACGCAATACCCCCGGCTGGAATATTTATGAGCCTATTGCTCCCAATCAAAATGAGAAAATCTTTGATAAGCGGTTTAACAGTGCCTTTAAGGAGACCGGGCTAAATGAATATCTTTGTGAAAAAGATGTCCAAATTTTAGTGCTGGTGGGAATCCAGACAGAATATTGTGTAGACACAACGCTCAAAACAGCCTTTGAGTACGGCTATAGGATCATTGTTCCAGAGAAAACAACCACTACGTACGATAACTCGTTTTTGTCAGGAAAAGATTTGTGCGAGTTCTATACCTATAAGATTTGGAACAACCGCTTCGCTAAGGTGATT
>JBBQIG010000447.1:0-5062 GCA_038324715.1 Anaerolineae bacterium
GCGAGACCGTAACGCCAATGATGTGCTTGTCATGGTAGCCAATGGGCAAGCGTTGGAGATGGTGAAAGAGTTGCGAGCGTAACGTTGCCAGAACTTTTTGCCCCACCCATGAGAGTAGATAGCTTTGTCCAACTGTGGAGCCATAGATGCCCGCATAGGAGGCGATGGTCGCCAGCGCGATCCATGTCAACCCTTGCATATCACCCTGGACAATGTAGCGGTCAATGGCAATGGAGATGAGATAGGGCGTTAGTAAAATTAGACCTGTGCTGACCACGACTAAGGCAAAGGAGGCTGCCATCTGCTTGCGATAAGGCTTGAGATAGGCCAAGAGTCGCGAAATGATGCGCGGGTCAAAGGCGCGGCCATGCGCTTGCTTGCCGCCGAAATTCTCAATCATTCCGCGCGGACCACCACCAAAGTTAGATCCGCCAGCTCCAATCGAAAAGCTCATCTCTTACCCTTGCTCTATTGTCGTGCTACAACCTAATCGTGCTACAACCTGTCGTCCTGCGGCAGCTGTCGTTCAAATCGTCTGCCAACCCCAGAAGTTGAGCGTTAGCGTTTGCGTACCAACGTCAGCCCGTCGCCAATTGGCACCAGACTTACATCCACGCGCTCATCGTAAGCCAGCTTGGTATTGAGTTCGCGAATTTCTACCGTGCCAGCATCTTGGTCGCTTTTGTTCACCACTGCGCCGCCACGCAAGACATTATCAATGGCAATCAACCCGCCAGGGCGCACTAGCTTCATGCAATGCTCAAAATAAGCGCCATAGTTCTCTTTGTCAGCATCGATAAAGGCAAAATCAAAGGTGTTTTGTTGGCTGGCGTCTGTGCTTAGTTTGGATATGGTTTCCAGGGCAGGCGCAATGCGTAGATCGATCTTATGGGCAACCCCGGCTTCTTCCCAGTAGCGCCTACCAATGCTCGTCCACTCATCACTCACATCACAAGCAATGATCTGCCCATCTTCGGGTAATGCCAAGGCAACGGTCAGTGCGCTGTAGCCTGTAAAGGTGCCTAATTCCAGCGTGCGTTTGGCTCCGATGAGCTTGATGAGCAGGGACATAAATTGTGCTTGTTCAGGGCCAATCTGCATTCCCGCTTCTGCCAGGGTGGCTGTTTCTGTACGAAGATCGCGCATCGTTTCGGTCTCGCGTACAGAGACCGAAACTATATAATCATAAAGTTCATCTGTCAGTTGGACAGTTCGGTTTGTCATGTGGGCTGCTTTCTTGCGTGAGTAGTTCGTGTAGATGTGATATGGTAATGAATGGAACCTTCCTCGGAGCCACCCAAGGGGTTCCCGGCTCCAAGGAATGGGTCTGATTACCTGTTAGGGCCGATTATAACCGATCATAGGGTGGGTGTTCGGTATAGAATTTGCCCATTCACTTTGATCTCGGTATCGACCAGGTACTTTGGCAATGCGGCGAGATTGGGTTCTAGACCCAAGCCTGGACGCTCCGGCACATTAATTTGGCCGTTGGCGTCGGGTAGAAGGTGCTCACTCGTAATGTCGAGGGCCAATTGCTTTGGCTCGACTGGATACTCGCAAATGAGATCGTTTTCAATTCCCGCAAAGGGTTGCAGCGATGCGCTCAGTGCCAGATGGGAGGTGAAGGTGTGGTTGACATAGGTGACGCCTTTTGAATGTGCATAGTCTGCCACAGCTTTGGCGACACTCATACCGCCGATACGTCCGGCGTCAATCTGTACATAGCCTAGCCCTGCATAGTCAATCATGTGTTGCGCCATGTGGTAGTTGTGGCTACCTTCACCACCTGCCATTTTAACGTCACCCGCTTGCGCGGCGAGGGCGGCATATTCTTTGAGCGCACCTGAGACAAAGGGTTCTTCTAGCCAGGTTGCGCGACATGATTTGAGGGCGGGGAGGCGCAAAGTTGCTGCTTCGAGATCGTCTTTCCAGACGGTGCCTGCGTCGATTAGCAGAACGCCATCATCACCCAAGCCTTCGCGCGCGGCCATAAATTGGTCGGCATCGTCCTGCACTGATCCCAGCCCGATGGGTCCCCAGCCAAATTTAGCGGCTCGATAGCCCATGGCACGTGCTTCCTTGCCCTTTTCCAATGTCTCTTGCGCTGTATCGCCAAAGAGCATGGAGGCGTAGGGGGTCTTGGCATAGGCGCGCTTGTAGCCTAGCAATTGATAGACTGGTGTTTCTAACTTTTTGCCCATGAGATCCCAGAGCGCCATATCAATGCCTGACAAGGTGTGGTCAGCCTGAAGCAGATCCATGCTTTCGGCACGCACGAGATCACCAATGCGATAAATATCGCGTAATTCGTTAAGCTCTTGGCCTACGACGGATGCTTGTACGGGTTTACAGGCACTGTGCGACATGGGACAGACCAAACTAGCGATGGAGACCAGTGGTGCTGCCTCACATTCACCCCAGCCCACATACCCCCCGGCTCGCACACGAACCAGCAGCGCGTCTTGCGAACCATCACCAATATTTAGCACTTCTGGCATCGAAAGATAAAAGAAATCAACACTCTCAATCTTCATGGAAAACCCTATCTAGGTGGCAATGCGGTGGTTGCGTTGCGGTAATGGACTGAGTTGACTTGCGACAGGTTGTGGGCTTGTCACTGCTCCAGCCCACGGCTATACTATGCTGCAAATAAAAAGAGTTTAAGGAGAAGATTCGCATGCAAAGTACCCTCATGGGTTTACCCGTTGAAATCTGGGCAGTGCTCTGCTTTGGTGTCGCAGGTGCTTATACTATCTTTTGGCCTCGACCACCCCGTACAGGTCAACGCACAGCTTGGCAACAACTGGTGCTGCGCTGGTTCCATGCGCTGACCTGGGCGTTTCTTGGCCTTGCGACTCTTTCCCTGAAGTATGTTAGTGTGACGGGTGCCCAAATTCTGGGCGTGCTAGGCTTTCTTAGCTACATCACCTTTATGGTTGTCTTTGTGCGTGAAAAAATGCGCTATCCCCAAGGGTAGCGCATTTTCTCCTCTTTCTCACTACTCTTTCCTAGTGATAGTGTTCTAGCCCCTCAATGGCGCGGCCTATTCGTTCGGCGACTGCTTGCGGCACGTTCGGGTTGAAGGGACCCGAGCCATCACCGGCGTCAATGTCATCAAAGCCACTTTGCTTCATGGCTTCTACCACTGCCGAATAGTTATAGGCGCGTCCGTTCATAAAGCGGATCTCTTCGATCTCGTCAATGTCAGCTTCGACCTTTTTGGCGGCGGCATAGTCACCGCGTCGTTGTGCATTGTTGATGGCGTCGCTGGCTTTGGCATAGAGAACTGCAATCCCTGATGTATGCCCCTTCGCCCCTTCCTCGGCGGCCTTGGTGCTGCGATCGCCAATGCCCCAGATGACCATTGCATTGTCGCCCACTCCTTCGATCATGGGCTTGACATCAGCCTCGCTGGTTCCCACCTTGACGCCGATAAAGTGAGGAGAGTCGTTGAGCAGGCGCAACACGGCTTCGGTGTCGCGTGCTTGGCGATGATAGTAGATAAAGCGCGCACCCAATTCCTCGCCATAGCGCTGACCAAATTGCATGAAGTGCTCATAGATGCCATCGGGGCTAAAGGTGCCGGAGAGGGGCATGATCAAATAGACATCGGGTGCGCGTGTGAGTTTGGATTGTTCTTCGATCAACTTGCCTGCGGTCTTGATGGGGTTGGGGACGATGGCTGACATCAAGACCCCTTCTTTGCCCATGACCTGACCTGTAACATCAAAGATGCGTGTCTGTTCTTCTGGCTCAATGTGATGGATTAGGCTTGTGCCTGCCACCGAGAGCACGCGCGGGCGGTTGCCCTCCAGCGAATTGTTACGCATGAGATAGGCTGCGTTCATGGCATGGGCATCATAGTCAATGGCCCCATTGCGGAAGGGAATGATGGGGATTGTGGTCACGTTGTTGAGAGCATCCAGCAAGGCTGGTGTTTCAATGGTCATGGTTTCTCCTGTTTCTTTGGTTTTGAACGTGTAAGACTAAGATGACCTTCCTCGGAGCCACCCAAAGGGTTCCCTGCTCCAAGGAAGGAGTGCCGCTAGAGGGGATGGTGCTCCCCCTGTAAAGATCAACGCTTAGGTGCCTTGCAGATTGCCGAGGCGTGCTGCTTTGTTTTGGGCTTGCAATGCCAACTCCATGACGCGGAAGGTGTGGTCTTGGGGTATGGCGGTCTGCGTGCGCTGGCGAATGTCATCAATGAGTTGGCGACCGAAGGGAAGCTCCACCTGTTGGCAGTCGATGTATTGCGTGCCTTTTTGATCAACCAAAAATAGGTGGTCGCTGCCTGTTCGTCCGGCGACGTCAATATTTTTGCGTACTTCTACATAGCCTTCTGTCCCAATCACTGTCAAGCGCGTATCGCCCCACGTATCCAATCCCTCTGGCGTAAACCAATCGACGCGAATATAGCCTGTGCTGGCAGGGGTGCGCAGCAGGATTTCGCCGAAATCTTCAAACTCTGGATATTGCGAATGATGAAAATTGGCGACGCTGGATGCGACAATTTCTACTTCGGTTGCCTGGGTGAAGTAGATGAACTGGTCAATCTGGTGGGAAGCAATGTCGATGAGTATGCCACCAAACTGCTCGCGCACATAGAACCAGGGGGGACGGGTGTGGAAGCGCGCTCGATGTGGCCCCATGCCGATTGTGTTGACGACCTGCCCAATTGCACCGCCACGGACTAGCTCTGCGGCCTTGACTGTGGCACGATTTTCGAGCCGCTCGCCATAATCGACCGCGAAGATGCGCCCAGTTTCGGCTTGCACCTGGCGCGCCAACGCCAACTGATCCAGGCTGGTGAAGGCTGGCTTGTCACTGAGGAAGTCTTTGCCACTACGCATGGCGCGGATGCCCACTGCCGACCGTTCGCTGGGAATTGCAGCACTGGCAATCAGGTGAATGCTATCGTCTTCTAGAATTTCTTCTTCGCTGCGCGTTAGTTTCGCTTGCGGATAGGATTTTGCGAATTGCTGCTGCAACTCAGGTTCCGCGGCGTAATAGCTGAAGAGTTGCGCGCCAGCATCCAAGAGCAACTGTGTCTGTCCATAAATGT
>JBBQIG010000448.1:0-5061 GCA_038324715.1 Anaerolineae bacterium
CTTGGTGCACGTGCGCCAGGAGGGTCGCCAACGTTTCTATTCACTCAATCAAGCTAATTTCACTGTTTGTTGCGGCTCATTAATGCGTAACTTTGCCCCTACCTATGCTGATTCAAGTTCTAACCCTAGTTCTAACCCAGAGGCCGGAACCCAAGGTTCTGTGCCGATTGAATTGACTATCAAGTAACCACTCATTTTTTATTGTAAAGCATCGATGCACATCGATATAAGGAGCAGAAGATGGAAAACAAAACACTTCCCGTCGCCATCATCGGCGCAGGCCCGGTTGGTTTAGCTGCCGCCGCACAACTTCTTCAAAGAGGCGAGACGCCAATTGTCTTTGATGCCGGGGCAGAGATTGCCGCCAGTGTGCGCTCGTGGGGGCATGTGCATCTCTTTTCCCCGTGGCGGTGGTGTGTTGATAAAGCTGCCGTGGCGCTGCTCGAAACCTATGGCTGGCAACATCCTGATGCCGACACGCTGCCAACGGGTCAAGAGTTGATTGATAGCTATTTACTGCCCTTGGCGCAGACTCCTGAGTTGCGCGACAAGATTCATTTGAATGCACGTGTGGTTGCGGTGAGTCGTCGCCGCATTGACAAGATGAAGGATGCTGGACGCGTGGATGCACCCTTTGTGGTGCAGGTGATGATCAATGGCGAGGAGCAGCGTTTCCTGGCACGGGCGGTCATTGATGCTAGTGGTACTTGGACAATGCCAAACCCAATCGGGGCAGATGGTCTTTTTGCACCGGGCGAAGTGGCAAACGCTGACCACATCGCCTATGGCATTCCCGATGTGCTGGGCAGTGCGCGCTCACGCTATGCAGGAAAGCGCGTTGCTGTGGTGGGGGGTGGTCACTCTGCCATCAATGCAATTTTAGAATTGATGGACTTGCAAGAGGAGGCACCAGAGACCCGCATCACCTGGATTTTGCGCAAAGCGAATGTGGCTGCAACCTATGGCGGCTTGGGTGATGACCAACTGCCAGGACGTGGGCTGTTGGGGATGCGGATTAAGCAACTGGTTGAGGCTGGCGCAGTCGAGGTTGTAACGCCTTTCTTCACCACACAGCTTGCGCGCGTGGGAGAACAGGTGCGCTTGATTGGTGAGACGCCACAAGGTGAACGCGAGATCGTGGTGGATGAGGTCATCGGCGCTACGGGTTCACGCCCCGATCTCTCGTTCTTGCGAGAGTTGCGCTTGGATCTGCACAGCAGTGTTGAGGCACCTAGTGCCATTGCGCCGCTGTTCGACCCTAATTTTCACAGTTGTGGCAGTGTGCCACCACATGGCGAGGCAGAGTTGCGTCACCCTGAAAGTGGCTTTTACATGGTGGGTATGAAGAGCTATGGACGTGCGCCAACCTTCTTGCTGGCGACTGGCTATGAGCAAGTGCGCTCTGTGGTCGCTGCCCTGGTGGGCGACTGGCAAGCTGCCGCCGAAGTGCAGTTAGAGTTGCCAGAGACGGGCGTTTGTGGCATTCCTGCCGCCGTTAATGCGAATGGGCTGGCAGGGGGAGCATGCTGTGGCGGCTCCGCAGTTGCCGAATCATCGCCCTTGATTTTGCTCGACCTTCCTACAATCAGCCTAGAGTCAACCCCACTTGCGGTAGAGGCTGATGGCTGTTGTGGCGTAGAAGCGTGCTGCACCGATGCTGCACCCGTTGGCGCAGACGCTTGTTGCACACCCGAGACCAAGCAGACAGAAATTGCGCTATCGGCACAAGGGGGTACAGGCAGTTGCTGTGGCTAATTGTGGGGATAATTTAAATTGAGTTACACTGAGGCTGGTACATTGCATGATGCGTGTACCAGCCTCTTTGTTTCTGCTCTGTTTCTACTTGTTTTTGCCCGCTTTAGATATACCTCACGTTGTGTGCTTCTAGTGTCCTGTCAGCCATCATGTGATAGAAAAAGTTTCGGATATAAAGCGTTTTTTCATAGAGAAATGCCGGTCCGAGTACCGATTTATTTCCATCATTTCATCCATGACAGGACACTAGTTGTATGCTTCTATTTGTATATTTAGGGTATTCCTGCATTTACGGTCAATCTATGTCTACGCCAATCTTAGCCACTAAACTCTTTATTCCCCCGCCGCGTCCCAAAGCGGTCTCTCGCCCCCGCCTAATCGAGCGGCTGAACGAGGGTTTGCATGGCAAAATGACGCTTATTTCTGCCCCCGCTGGCTTTGGCAAAACGACATTGGTGAGCGAGTGGCTTGCCGCACCCAAGGGGATCCCGGAGCAGCCGGTTGCCTGGCTGTCGCTGGACGAAGGAGATAGCGACCCTACACGTTTTCTGACTTACCTTGTCGCTGCTTTGCAGACGATTGCGCCAGATGTCGGAGAAGGGGTGTTGGGATTGTTGCAATCTCCACAGCCACCGCCAACCGAAACGATTCTGACGGCCCTGCTCAACGAAATTAATACCATCCACGACAAGTTTGTCCTCGTCCTGGACGATTACCACGCGATTGATGCCACGCCGGTTGATCTGGCCCTTGCCTTTCTGCTTGAGTATCTGCCACCACAAATGCACCTGGTCATCACGACCCGTGAGGATCCACAGCTACCTCTGGCGCGATATCGCGTCCGCAGCCAAATGACCGAACTGCGTGCCACCGATTTGCGTTTTACCCCCTCCGAAGCCGCTGGATTTCTCAAACAGGTGATGGATCTAGAGCTCTCGGCGGAGCAAGTTGCTGCCCTGGAAACGCGCACCGAGGGCTGGATTGCAGGTCTTCAACTGGCGGCACTCTCGATGCGGGGACGCGGGGACGTTGCCCAGTTCGTAAAGGCTTTCGCTGGAGACAACCGTTACATTGTGGACTATCTGCTCGAAGAAGTCCTGCAGCGTCAGCCCGAACGAGTGCGCAACTTCTTACTTCAGACCTCCATTCTCGAACGCTTGAGTGGCTCGCTGTGCGATGCCGTCACCGGGCAGAAGGACAGCATCCCGTTGTTGGATGCTCTGGAGCGAGGCAACCTCTTTGTCGTGCCGCTGGATGATAACCGCCACTGGTTTCGCTACCACCACCTCTTTGCCGAAGTGCTCGCTGCCTATGCGCTGCAGGATCAGCCCGCGCAAGTCCCACTCCTGCATCAGCGTGCAAGCGCGTGGTACGCGGACAATGGTTTGCCCGCCGATGCGATTCGCCATGCGCTTGCCGCCAAGGATTTCGAGCGTGCGGCGGGCCTGGTCGAATTGGCCTGGCCCGCAATGGACGGGACTTTCCAGTCCGCCACGTGGCTAGGCTGGGCGAGGGCGCTCCCCGACATGTTGATCCGCACCAGGCCTGTACTCAACCTTGACTATGCCTGGGCGTTTCTGAATGCTGGCGAGCTAGAAGCCGCCGAGGCCCGATTGTCAGATGTGGAACGGTGGCTGGAGACTTTGGCAGAGAGCAATGAGCGATCGGAAGTCCTTTCCGCCCGGCTCGTAGCCGAGAGGGTAATCGTGGACGAAGGCCAGTTTCGGAATCTCTCTGCGTCAATTGCGACTGCCCGTTCCTACCTTACCCAAGCCCGCGGGGATGTCGCCGGTTCTGTGAAGTACGGTCAGCGGGCACTCGACCTCTTACCCGCAGAAGATCATCTGCGGCGCGGACCGGCTGCTGCCCTCCTCGCGCTCGCCCAATGGGCGAGTGGCGACCTAGAGGTAGCCTATCGGGCGCTTGCCGATGCCATGGCTAATTTTCAGAAGGTCGGCAACCTGCATTTCGCCATCAGTGGCACCTATGGACTGGGCGATATCAGGATGGTGCAAGGTCGTCTGCATGAGGCTGTCAAGCTCTACACACAGGTATTGAAGCTTGCGCTGGAACAGGGTGAGCCTTTGCTGCGCGGCACTGCGGATCTTTATATGGGTTTGAGTGAGCTATACCGTGAGCAGGGTGATGCAGAAGCTGCCATCCAGCACCTGCTGCGCAGCGAGGAATTGGGTGAACAAGCTGGGTTATCGGATTGGCGCTATCGTATGTGCCGTCTGCAGGCACGCTTCAAGGAAACTGAGGGCGACTTGGCAGGCGCACTTGACCTGCTCGACGAGGCAGAACGCCGCTATCGCAGGACGCCCGTACCCGACGTGCGTCCTCTCGCGGCCTTGAAGACGCGCGTGTGGGTGGCACAGGGCCGGTTGAGCGAAGCTTTGCATTGGGTGCATGAACAGGGCTTGTTTGTTGACGATGAACTGAGCTATTTGCGCGAGTTCGAACACATTACACTGGCGAGAGTGCTCACTGCCCAGTATAAGCGCGACCGTGCCGACCGCGCCATTCGTGATGCCATGAGACTGCTGGATCGCCTCCAGCAAGCCGCAGAAGCAGGTGGACGGATGGGCAGCGTGATCGAAATCGGCGTGTTGCAGGCGCTTGCCCACCAATCATGGGGAAATCTTGCCCCGGCACTCGTCGCGCTGGAACGTGCCTTGAGGCTGGCGGAGCCGGAGGGCTGCGTCCGCATCTTTGTCGACGAAGGGTTGCCGATGGCGCGCCTCTTATCCGCAGCCGCGGCACAAGGAGTTATGCCCGACTACATTGGGAAGTTGCTCTCTGCTTTTTCTACTGTTGAAGCTGAGGCACATCTGCTCCCAGAGCGCACCCAGGTCAAAGCTGATCTGCCCCCAGCTTCCCTTGCCCAGCCCCTGACTGCACAGCGGGCATTTGCCACTGATTCCCTGCCTGAACCCTTAATTGACCCTCTGATTGAACCACTGAGCGCACGCGAGCTGGAAGTACTCCAACTCATTGCACAGGGACTCTCGAATAGTGAGATTAGCGCGCGGCTTTTCCTCGCTTTGAGTACAATCAAAGGGCACAATCGCAATATCTTCGATAAACTCCAGGTGCAAAGCCGCACCGAAGCCATCGCCCGCGCCCGCGCGTTGGGTCTCCTATAGCCTGAACATCAGTTTGCCCGCAAACTTGGGTTCAATAAGGCCAATCCAAGGATAAAAGCATACGTTGAGAGATGATATACTCTTTCTCCGAAAGGAGAGAGAGATGAAACTGACAGCAGAGTTGTGTGCGACCCTCAACGAAACGAAAGCCAGCCTCCGC
>JBBQIG010000449.1:0-5050 GCA_038324715.1 Anaerolineae bacterium
CTCTGGCAATTCACTTCAATCTGGAATGACTTCCTGATTGGCTTGGTGGTGTTGAGCAGCCCGCGTATGGCTCCCGTCAACGTGGCGGTGCAAAACATTGCGGGTAGCTGGTCAGTGGAATGGAATGTGCAGATGGCGGCAGCATTGATTGCCGCAGCCCCGACTGTGCTTATCTATCTACTGCTGGGCAAGCTCTTTATGCGTGGACTCTTGGCGGGTTCGATCAAGGGATAATCCCCGAAGATTACCCAAATTGAAGGGCGTATGCTACACTCGAAAGCCTAGACAGGTCGGCGATGCTGAACGTCTCGCCGATCTGTTCCGCGCCAGATGACCGGTACGCCTCTGCTATGTTGCAAACTTCTGCCTATCCAACTAACTCGCTTCTACACAGTTCAGAAAACCGGCTGAAGGCTGTGCTTGCTGAGGCATTGCTTCTCGTCATTGCCGCGCCTTTGCTCTATTTTCCAGATCGTGTGGATGGACAATTCTCACGCCTCTGTGCCTGTGATGCGGCATGGAGTGTGCCATTGGGATTTCTGCTTGTGGCACTTGTGTGGCCCTTGCGCCGCTGGACAACGGGAAGATGGGGCGCGCAGATGCCACTTGCCTGGGCGCTCTGGTTTTGGTTCTTGGTTATGTTGCCCGTTGCCATTTGGGCAGCGCCTCCTGTTTTGCGCGACCAATATTCATGGCCGCGTGCAACGATCCTCGTCTGGAATTTCAGCCTCTTTTGGAGCGTTTTGACCCATGCCAGCCACCATCGCCAGTTCTTCGGCTGGGCATTTGCGGGCTGGATTGGGGCGGTGCAAGCCATTGCCATGCTTGCGCCCTTTGGCATGGAGCCGCGCGCCAAGCTACCTGGCATTGGCCCCATTCAAGATGCCATCCCGCGCCCTTTGCTGGGTCTCTTTTCGGGTGCCGAATCTGGCTTTAGCACCAATCAAGTCGCGGGGGTGCTGCTCTATGTGCTGCCCTTGCTGATTGCAATGAGTGTGGCTGGATTACTGCGACGAGATTGGGGGCGAGACTGGCAAAAAAATGGGAGGCAGAGTTGGCAGTGGTGGTTGGTGATCTTCTGCACCCTGTGGATGGGAGCCGTGATGGTGCTGGCGCAATCACGCGGGGGGCTGTTGGGATTGATGGCAGGGGTGGTGACGCTTGCGCTGCTTACACAACGTCGGGGCTGGACCCTGCTGGGAGGAGTGGTGCTCATCGGCTCAATTTCACTCTTCTATCTGCCATCTAACATCCTTGATTTAATCGGTGATGCACCTGGGATTGGGGCGTTGGGTGGGGTGGTGACCGTCAAAAGTTTTCGCTTGCTGGTCTGGGAAGCGGCGAGCTTTGCGCTACGAGATTTCTTCTTTACAGGCATGGGACTAGGCACTTTCCGTGTCTTGGTCTATCTGCTCTATCCTCTGCCGGGTATCCCGCCGAGCTATGACTTGGCTCATGCACACAACTTC
Organism: Anaerolineae bacterium; assembly: GCA_038324715.1. Taxonomy (GTDB): domain Bacteria; phylum Chloroflexota; class Anaerolineae; order Caldilineales; family Caldilineaceae; genus QEUY01. The sequence continues at coordinate 1,470 of JBBQIG010000449.1, forward strand.
TTTCTGCAGACGGGGCTGGATTTTGGCGTACCGGGGCTGGTGGCAATTTTGCTGCTCTATGTGGCTGCGGTGGTACAGTTGATTCGGCTGGCTCACAGCGGCAATGATCAACCGATTTGGCAGGGGATCCCCCTTATTACGCCCAGAATATTGGCGATTGGGTGGATGGGGTGCATGGTGGGTCAAACCGTCTACAGCCTCTTTGATGCAGTCACGATGGGGTCTAAGCCCAACTTTGTCTGGTGGTGGTGGTTGGCGTTGATCTTTGCGGCGGCGAATTTGCTCTTGGATAGGCAGGGGGTGGGCAAGGGGAAACCTTCCTCGGAGCCACCCAAGGGGTTCCCGGCTCCAAGGAAGAAGTAGGCACAGTGGCAGGGTAGAAAGGGAAACTTATGGGGCGATTTATAGTTTGGTTGGCGCTGGCGCTTGTGGGGTATACCTATGTGGGGTATGCCACCATTGTGGGAATTTTGGCGCGCATTCGTCCACACGCTTCACAGCCAGGGGCTTCCCAACTAGAGTTTTCTCATGTGGCTTCTACAGATGAAGAGTTTTTGCCCGTTACGCTAATCATTCCTGCTTATAATGAGCGTGTTGTGATTGAGCAGAAAGTTGCCAACTGTCGCGCCCTCACCTATCCAGCGGATAAGTTGCAGATCATTTTTGTCACCGATGGCTCCACCGATGGCACCCCCGAAGCGCTGGCGAATTATCCGGATGTGACGGTCTTGCATAGCCCAATCCGCCTGGGCAAACCAGCGGCGATGAACCGAGCGATGCAGTATGTGAGCGAGCATGCACCCACGCCCATTACGGTCTTTACCGATGCTAATACAGAACTGAATGCGGGAGCATTGGAGCGACTAGTGCGCCATTTTGGGGACCCGACCGTGGGCTGTGTGGCAGGGGAAAAACGCGTGCATGCGGCGTCGGTGGATCAAGCATCTAGTGTGGGGGAGAGCCTCTATTGGCGCTATGAGTCGGCGGTCAAGCGTTGGGAATCGACGCTGGGCAATGTGATGGGCGCAGCGGGTGAGTTGTTTGCCATTCGCACCCGTTGCTATACCCCCCTGCCCGATGATGCGCTGATTGATGATTTCGTGCTTTCGTTCCGAGTTGCCATGCAAGGGATGCGGCTGGTCTATGAGCCGGATGCCTATGCGCTCGAACGTGGCTCGGCTTCGATGGCAGAGGAGTGGAAGCGCAAACGACGTATCGCGGCAGGTGGTATTCAAGCAGTTCTCTGGTTAACGCCCCTGCTCAACCCCTTACGCTATGGATTGCTCTCCTGGCAATACATTTCGCACCGGGTGTTGCGTTGGACGATCACGCCGCTGGCACTGCTCCTGTTACTGCCCCTCAATGCGTGGCTGGCGTGGCGACGGGGCGGGGTCTACGCGCTGCTGATGGCGGCACAGGCTCTCTTTTATGGCGCGGCGTGGCTGGGCTGGCGTTTGGAGCAACGACGTGTACGCTTGAAGGCGCTCTTTGTCCCCTTCTATTTTGCGCTGATGAACCTGGCGGTCTTTGCCGGGTTTATACGCTTTCTGCGTGGCAGCCAAGATGTACGCTGGGAACGCGCTCGCCGCGCAGAATAACATAGCCGGGTAACATAGCGAGTAACATCAAGGAGATGATAGGCTATCAGGGCTGCCGCCGCGCTTCAGCCCTTGGCCTATGTTACTCTTAATCAACCTCTTTTCTTCCCCACGTTTGTGCAACAAAATCTTCATAACTTCCCAACCGAATCTTCATAACTTCCTAATATGGTTCACCTATACTCAAGTATGATCGGGTACGCGTTACTCTATGGGGCGTGCCTTTCGCAACGATAAGGTGATAGCTTAATGCAAGATATTACGCGAGATGTAGTAAAGGGTGATCAGGCAAGTGCATCGACAACAATTGTCGATAGAACAATGCCGGCTCCAACGCCGAATCCAACCGTGACACCGGCTAACGAGCGCGAGCCTATTATTGAGATTGAAGATGTAACCAAAGTCTACCAGATGGGCGAGGTGCAAGTGCGCGCGTTGGCTGGCATTTCGGTGACGGTGCGTGCGGGTGAGTATGTGGCGATCATCGGGGCAAGTGGTTCAGGCAAGAGTACGCTAATGAATGTGATTGGCCTGCTCGACAGCCCATCGAGTGGTCGCTATCGAATTCGTGGTACCGAAGTGAGCAACCTCGGCAAAGATCAATTGGCCGATCTACGCAACCGCGAGATCGGTTTTATCTTTCAACGCTTTAACTTGCTGGCGCGCACATCTGCCCTGCGCCAGGTGGAACTGCCCCTCTTCTATGCCGGTGTATCGGGTAAAGAGTCAAAAGCACGCGCGCTCGAAGCATTGGCACGCGTGGGGTTGGAAGAACGCTCGCACCATCGCCCCGATGAGCTTTCGGGTGGACAGCAACAGCGTGTGGCAATTGCGCGCGCACTGGTGGGTCGCCCACAACTGCTCTTGGCAGATGAGCCGACAGGCGCGTTGGATTCTAAAACGGGCGCTGAGGTGCTGGAGCTTTTTGATGAATTGCATCGGCAAGGGTTGACCCTGGTGGTTGTGACCCATGATCACAATGTGGCGAATCGTGCCCAGCGCATTATCACCATCAGTGATGGCGAAATTGTGGAAGATCGACTGGTGCAACGGGACAAGCCAACAACAGATCAGGCCGGTCACGCATGAAAATACTTCGTTACTTTCCGGTTGCCTTCGACAGCATTTTCGCCCATAAATTGCGCTCTGCCCTCACGATGTTGGGCATTGTGATTGGCGTTGCCGCAGTCCTCAGCACCGCGGGTATTGGACAAGGAGCATCGGCCCAAATTACCGAACAAATTACCAGCCAGGGAACCAATCTGCTCACCATTAGCCCAGGTGCAACGACCACGGGCGGAGTACGCACCACTGGCTCGGCAAGTACATTGACTGTGGGGGATGCCGATGCCCTGACAGACAAGACCTATCACCCCGACTTGGCAGAAATTGCAGCCAGCTACACAGGCAACGCGCAGTTGGTCAATGGCAGCGCAAATACCAGTGGACAAGTGGTGGGCACGACAACCGCCTATAGCTCCATCCGCAACATGGAGATCGAGACAGGCAATTTTCTCAGTGACGACGACGTGTTGCAGTTGAACCATGTGGTTGTCTTGGGGGCGAATGTCAGCGAGGATCTTTTTGGGCAAACGAATCCGGTGGATCAAACAGTGCGGATCAACAACGAGCCTTTTACCGTGATTGGCGTGCTAACAGAGTCAGGTGGATCAGGTTTTGGCAGCCTCGACGACCAATCGTTTGTGCCGTTGGGTGTCGCCCAAGGGCGGCTCTTTAATGCGCCGCGCTATCGAGGTGAGTATATGGTCTCTACGATTAGCGTGTCAGCCATCAACGAGATGCGTGTGGACGCGGCCATGTTGCAGATTGAAGAGACTCTACGGTTGCGCCACCGGCTTGTAGCCGATGCGGAGAATGATTTTAACATCTTCAATCAAGCCAGTCTGCTGGAAGTACTTGCTAACATAACTGGCACGATTACGTTGCTCTTGAGCGGCATTGGCGCGGTGAGCCTTGTCGTGG
>JBBQIG010000450.1:0-5041 GCA_038324715.1 Anaerolineae bacterium
TCTTGTACGACCTCATTCTTACGTGCCAAAAAAGCGTTCATTAGATGTGTGCCTTTCTTTTTGCTATGTTCCATGTGACTCTGCTGAGTCACTCTTGTTTTTGAATTTCGTTTTGAGAATGGTCATTTGCTTCTGTGCTGCTTTGTATTTTCTGCCTGACCATCTTTGCTTATGACCAGATTGTATACCCGTTCGTCATCGCCGTGTAGCAGGATTTTCCCGCTACTTTTTGAAGACCCTGTCAGGACATTCTCCCCACTTGTCAGGGAATCCCCCTACAACCGCAAGCCATCATTACGCTGCCCATGTAGTCGGGCGTAGCACGAGATAGTAAGTGGGCCTCTCTGCTGTTGCGGATGAAAGGCAAGATGGCTCTAATTATTCTCAGCGACATGTTAAGGCGAAAAATTGAATCAATTGCTTCACCATCTACGTAATCATTTGTATACTGTCTTAAACAGTACAGGAAGTAGAAGGAAACAGTCCGATCCTCTAGCAGAGAAAGGAACCCTCATGCACTACACCATATTCGGCGAGATTGCGCAGAGCGCGCGCCTTGAGTTCGAGGCCAATGAAACATTGTGGGCCAGCAATGGGAGCCTGATGGTCTACTCAAAGGGCATGGAGTGGGAGTTGCGCGTGCCTGGTGGCATCGGTGGGGCCCTTAGCCGCACATTGGCGGGCGAGGGTATTTCCTTGAGCTATCTTCACACAGGTCAGGCAGGACAATATGCGCTCTTGGCAGCCAATTCACCGGGCCACATCACTACCTGGGATCTTGCCGATGGGCCGGTGATCACGACACGCGGTTCTTTTTTAGCAGCTTGGGGTGAGAACGTGGAGATTACCGTTACCACTGCGCGGCGTGCAGGGGCGGCATTCTTTGGCGGCACGGGGCTTTTCTTGCAGCGCATTTCCGGCCAAGGCACGGTCCTGATTCATGGCAGTGGCGACTTTTATGAGCGCCAGTTGGCTGCCAACGAACAAATTCTGGTCAGCACAGGCAACTTGGCAGCGTTTGCCGACAACGTAGATTATGACATTCAGCGTGTGGGTGGAATTCGCAAGGCACTCTTTAGCGGCGAAGGACTCTTCATGACGCGCCTCACAGGGCCGGGGCGCGTGCTTATCCAAACCCTCAAGCGCACTGCACAGGCACCACAATCTGGATGAGGCCCAGAAGGGGCTAGATCACCTAGTGTCCCGTCAATCGTCATGTGATAGAAAAGGTTTCGGATATAAAGCCGTTTTTTTTCAGAGATAAATGCCGGTCCGGGCACCGATTTATTTCCATCATTTCATGCATGACAGAACACTAGCCACATGCGCTCGATTAGAGGTTGGGTTTCGTGCGAGCGTGGGCAAACTATTCGAACGATTCTTTACATGCACGTCAAAGAACGCTAGCGTTCGACGCATAGCGGTATCAAACTGGGCTGAGATATTATGATCATCCCCTTCATACACATAATATTCAGCCATTTGCTCCGCAGCAATCACATCATTATAAAAGATCTCTGAAAAGAAAACGGGGACATGAATATCGGCTGTGCCATGATGCAATTGGATTGGGCCAGAAAGATCCTGCACGTAATGATTTGCAGAAAGCATATTCCAAAAAACTGGATTCTCTGTGGGCCGACCATACTTGCTGATCAAGACTGTGGGCCAGCGACCCTCTCCTTCTGCAATGGTAGAGGGAGCCGTCGCCGTGGAATAGCGCCATTGCTCTAGCAACCCTTCATAGGATGCGACCACCCCAGCCCAGATCACGCCCGCCTGAATGTCATCACGCACCACCATTGCCCGCGCCGTAATATACCCCCCCATGCTATGACCCCACATGCCAATACGGTCAAGGTCGGCGTCGGCGTATTGCTTGATGGATGCCAGCGCATTGATCGCATCAATCGTATAACCAGGATCACCATAGGCTCCATACGCCTCACCCTCAGAATTGCCGTGACCGCGATAGTCAGGGCGCAGCACAATATAACCGTTACGGGCGAAGGCATCCATATATTCAATATAGCGCTCGGTGGGGCTGTAAATTTCAGGCACAATGTAGCCGTGGTTAAAGAGTATAACCGGCCAACCCGATTCAGGCTTTTCACCTGTAGGCACAGTCATTGCGCCATAGATGGTTAGCCCTTCTGACTGGTAGGAGACCAAGTAGCGGTTGTAATTGCTCCCTGGCAACAAAGTTTGTTCAATCACAAGGGGCGAACCAGGATACTCTTGACTGCGTAGATACTCAATCGAGAGCGGGTGATGGATCACGCCTGGTTGCTTGCGCGCCGCCAGAGCAGCTTCAATGATGGACTTGTCCTGTTCTAGCGCCATTTCAGAGTCACTCATGTCGGTTTCGCCCCTGCCAGTCGCCCCTTCTGCACCTTCTACATTTGTGTTTTCTGTTGCAGCAGTGGGTGTACCTGCGGGGATGCAAAGCTTCCAGCCACCGATGATGGTATTGGGATCGTCAATACGTGCATAACTCGCATCAACGGCAGCCATGGCATTAGTGGCATCAATAATTTTGCGATGAGCAGATTGTGTACCCAGCGTTCGCGCAGCAATTGTCGTAAGTGACTCACCCTCTTGCACAACAATCTCTTGCACACAATCTGGCGTTTGTGCTTGAGCAAAATTCGGCAAAATGGTCGCTATAATGAGGCCAACCAGCATCCAAACGGCAATTTGTTTGAATTTCACAAAACGCATTCGATTCAAACCATCCATAACAACATTCTTAATCTAAGATACTCTGATTTGGCAGATGCCAAGTTGCTTACTGATAATTATTCGTGACAGATCAAGGCCATTACTTATACCAATACACTGACCCTTTTCTAAACGTTTCGGGCGCAGATCTGGAACAGTAGATCGCGCCCGCTCAGTCCATCTTAGGTAACAGTTTCATTTGGGGTTATATATCAGGGTAGAGATTCGGGTAATAGAGAGCGTAATGAAGTTACGAACTTATTACCTCTTGCAACCCAGCCAGATAATCACCACCTATAAGCAGTAACAAAGGATTGCAACTAAAATGAATCCAAAGGTTCTCATCGTAACAGGTGGCGGGCGTGGAATTGGGGCAGCAATTGTCCGCCTTGCAGCACAAAGAGGGTACGAAACCTGCTTTAGTTACGCTCAAAATGATGAAGCGGCAGAACATCTGGTGCAGGAAGTAAGCGCCCAAGGACATTCAATCATGGCAGTTCGAGGAGACGTAGCCGATGCAGAAGCTGTGCATAATCTGTTTGAGCAAGCTGAAAGCAAATTTGGCCCTGTCACTGCCCTGGTCAACAATGCGGGTATTACAGGCCGAATTGGACTCTTTCAAGATGCAGAACTCTCGACTTTGCGGCGTGTGCTGGATGTCAACGTACTGGGAACCATGTTATGCAGCCATGAAGCCATTCGTCGTTGGAACCAGCAGGGCAGCAAAGGCTGCATGGTCAACATCTCTTCAGTCGCCTCGACACTGGGCGCGGCCCATGAATATGTTCATTACGCCGCCACCAAAGCCGCGGTGGAAGCGTTTACGATTGGTCTTGCACGCGAAGTGGCAGCGGGTGGCACACGTATCAACGCCGTAGCCCCTGGCACAGTCTACACCGAAATCCACGCTGCCGCCGGGGAGCCTGGACGTCCCCAGCGCGTCGTCTCGCGCATCCCTATGGCGCGCATTGGTGAAGCCGATGAGATTGCCAATGCAGTCCTCTGGCTGCTCTCTGACGAAGCTTCTTATATCACGGGCACAGTCTTGCGTGTCGCGGGAGGGCTATAGCAAAAACTGGAGGAGTGAAGAACAGGGTAAAGAATGAAGATATGCAGATGATCTATCACCTCTCCTATCGTTATTCTGTAGCTTGGTAGATAGCCTCATCCCTTGGCCTCTGTAATACTTGCTATCGACATGATATTCGGTGGTACAGGAGGCAAATCTGACTATGAGAAAGAGCATTGCTGCAGTTGCACTCACACTGGCTGGCGTTGCAACGACGCTTGCAGTTATGAAATACCGCAAGCAACCAGACGACATGACGGGTGAAGTTGCTTTGATAACGGGCAGTTCGCGCGGGCTTGGTTTTATCCTGGCGCGAGAATTTGCGCGTGAGGGCTGTGACATTGTCATCTGTGCACGCCATGCGGAGGAACTTGAGCAGGCGCGCATTGAACTGGCAAAGGAGGGAAGGGCAGTCCTTGCCATACCCTGTGATATCTCTAATCAAGATGATGTCGAGCGCATGGTAGATGCGGCAACCAAACACTTTGGTCGAGTTGATATTCTCGTCAACAACGCAGGGGTGATCCAAGCTGGCGCGTTAAAAGCCATTACTCTACAAGATTTCGTGGATAGCCATGCGATTATGTTCTGGGGAATGCTCTATGCCACCTTTGCTGTGCTGCCGCAAATGCGTGCGCGGCGCAGTGGCAGGATTGTCAACATCACTTCAATTGGTGGCAAAGCGAGCATACCGCACCTTCTGCCCTATAGCAGCGCCAAGTTTGCAGCCGTCGGCTTATCTGAGGGGTTACGTGCGGAGTTACGTCACGAGGGCATTACCGTTACGACCATTATCCCTGGCCTTATGCGCACAGGTTCCTATCTAAAGGCTCTCTTCAAGGGCAATGAAGCCAAAGAATTCACCTGGTTTGCCCTAAGCGACAATTTACCTTTCCTCTCAATGGATGCCGAGCGAGCGGCGCACCTAATCATTGAGGCAACCAAACGGGGAGAGGCAGAACGGGTAATCTCCATTCCTGCCACAATATTGGCGCGCGCCTATGGGCTATTTCCTGGTGTCACCACAGATCTGCTGGGCATCGTTGCGAGACTACTACTTCCCAAAGCCGAAGGGGTTGATCATTACGCAGTTCCCGGCGAGGTTGCGCGCAAGCAGATACCGCTCATCCGTCGCAAAATCCTAGACATGTTCACAATTCTTGGACGTCGAGCCGCGGTGCGCTTTCAACGCTAGGAAAACTTTCTGATGAAATAGAATTAGGATGCAGATAAACGGATATCTGTATCCTA
>JBBQIG010000451.1:0-5037 GCA_038324715.1 Anaerolineae bacterium
CAGGGCAATCAAGGGAATCCAGGAAATCACAATGACAAGCCACAGTGGCAGCCGGAAGGGCCTGGCGCTTGTCATTACAATCACTCAGTCAAGCGCGGAGAAACTCTCTCTTTAATTGCCCGCCACTATGGGGTAAACACACAGAGCCTCTTACAAGCGAACCCGCGGGTGAACGCAGATAGAAGACACTGGGTTTATGTGGGGCAAAGTATTTGCATCCCCTGATTATGTAGGCCCTTAGTCACGTAGATGAGTACAACCTAGTACCAACGGAATGGGGGTGGCATGTGCCGCCCCCATTCCGTTCTTTTTACTTTCTTTATTATTTACTCTTTGCCAAGAAGCCAAACATCGCCACATAGCCTGTCTTCATGCGTAAAACTCACCAAGGGACTAATCAGTGGACGTTTGGCGCAACACGTCCTCAAACACCTGGTCGGTGAACGCTTGCATACGGTCATAATGGGAGCCGCGCCAGTAGATCTGCCCGCAGCCTTGGCATCGTTGGAAGTCGTCGAAGTAGAGTTTGGTCTTTGGCTGCAACTGATCAAGAATCTCTGTTTTAGAGACCGGCTCCAGGAGTTCATTGCACCGGAGACAGCGCTGCCAGGGCGCAATCTCGGCAACCAACTGATAGCGACGGAGAAGCGAGATTAGTTGCTGCTTGGGGTCGCTTTCACGCACACAGCAGCCAAATTCAACAATTTTGCGTTTCAGCAAACCTCGATCGCGGGTCAGAAGCACCCGATCTTCTTGCTGGGAGAGATCGGCGAGGATCGCGTCGGCGTAATCGTTACGATAAAGCGCGTCAAAGCCCAAAAGACGCAGATAGACCGCTAAACGGCCCAAATGCGTGTCCAACACAAAGCGCACAGGTCGGGGCAGGGGTGGACGGAGGTTCACCTGATCCGGCTTGGGTATCCAGGCACAGACATCAATCACATCGTCAGCAGTCAAGATATAGTCAAAACCAACAACTTGTTCGTTGGCCGCGATCTGGTCAACCTCCGTATGGGGGATACCCAGCGCCTCCACAGCGTGCTTGACAGCTACTTTGGCATCCGGCTTCTCATCGAGAGGATAGACAACGGCATCGCTTTGCTGCTCCGACGCCACAAAATAATCAAGACCCCCATAAAAGCGAAAGATGGCCTGTGACACGATAGATAGACTGCTTGTTTTAGATATAGAGGATGACCAACTCATCCTCTACAGTAACTGTGTAAGTCTCAACACTTGGATCTTCGTCTGGCAGCGTCGCCTCCACGGTCACCTTATAGGTCTTGACACGCAAACGATGGGGATTAAAGACCGAGCGACCACTGGTGATGTCGAACTCCCAACCATGCCAGGGACAGCGCAGAATTTCCCCCTCGCGCGCCCAGATATACTCTCCTGGTTTAGAGGGCAGCGTCGTCCCGGTAACCGTACCGCTGCAGAGAGGTGCCATTTGGTGTGGACAGCCGTTGCGCAGCGCATAATAGGTTCCATTCACATTAAAGACACCAATGGAACGTCCTTCCACATCAACAATGCGGCGCTCCCCAGGAGGAATTTCACTGGCGCGGCCAATTACATGTTTGCCCATGCGCATTTCTCCTAGCTGAGACCATAGAATTCGGCTGCATTCTCACGAAAGATGCGGTCATGCAATTGCTTGGGCAGTTTGGGAAAGGCATGGGTAGGCGAGTCAAAATCCCAATGGGGATAATCGCTGGAAAACATCAGAAGATGTTCCGCATCCATCATCTCCAACATCGCTAACAGATGCTTGTCATTTTCGGGTCGCTCCAGCGGCTGGCTTGCAATACGCACATGATCGAGCAAATATTCAGAAGGACGCTTGGTGACCCAGGGCACTTCTGAACGCAGCGCTTTCCATTCAGCATCCAGCCGCCACATCAGCCCCGGAAGCCAAGCAACACCTCCTTCGACAAGCACCACTTTGAAGCCTGGGAAGCGTTCAAATACTCCCTCAGTCAGCAAGCTGACTAAATGAGCTTGGAAGCTAAGTGAGAGACAAGTGTGCCATTCAATATAGTGGGTCGGATAGCCAGGGCTGGACTGAATATTGATGCCCATGCCGTCCGTTCCTGGATGGATGGCGAATGGCAGGTTGTGCTTTTCGCACATTTCATAGATGGGATAGTACTGGCGCTGTCCGAAAGGAGCGCGTGCACCAGAATCGGTCATCACTTGGACAAAGTGGGGATGACCAGCCCAGCGTTCGATCTCGCGCGCAGCGGCCTGCGGATCCTGGTGGGCAATGGTAATAGAGCCTTTGAAGATACCATCGGCGTTGTACTTTGACAGCCATGTATCCGCCAGCCAGTCATTATAAGCCGCAGCAATGGCGGTTCCTAAGTCCGGGTCTGGGTGCAGGTTGCAGAACGCACGTGGCAGAAGAATCGCATAGGCGTGACCAAAGGTATTGAGCAGTTGTTCGCGCAGGAAGTCCGGGTCAGAGCCAGAAGGCCCGCCGTTCGGCGGCACGGCATCGAGACGCGCGCCGTGAACCGGATTGTCGAAAGAACCACGCCCGCCACCTTTGTAGCGCTTGCGCCAGGGCATCTCCATGTACTCTTTGATCTCATCCAGACTACGTGGGTAGACATGGACGTCACAGTCAATTAAGCCCTTGCGGCTTGACTGCACAATATCAGTATCGGTAGCAGTATCGGTCTGGGGTTGGGTTGCTAACATAGTACATCTCTCCTTCTGTCCTTCTCTGGCAGTCGAGGGTCTATTCGATAGCTCGATGACTAAACGTTCATGATTGAACATTGACGGAATTTCTATAAGTCTCGTCCCTTACTCTCCGCCAAAAAGCTGCCCTAAGTTGACATTGGTACCACCACTCTGTCCCTTGCCCCCCACCTGCGGCATGAACTGACCGATGCGCTGTGCCAGCTTGGACATGGGCATGGTTTGCAGCCACACGCTCCCAGGTCCGCGTAGGGTTGCAAGAAACAGTCCTTCACCGCCCAACAGGATATTGCGGAAGCCCTTGAGCATTTGGATGTCGAAGTCTACGGTCGGCTCAAACATGGCAACATGCCCTGTATCCACACGTAAGACTTCGCCAGGGGCTAATGTCTTTTTCACAATTTCGCCATCAAAGTTCACAAAGGCCATGCCAGGGCCAGTGAGCTTCTGAAGAATAAAACCTTCGCCACCGAAGAAACCAGCGCCCAGCCGCTTGCGGAAGTGAATGTCAATGTCCACTTCCTTTTCGGCACACATAAACGAATCTTTCTGCACAATCATCTGTTGTCCACTGCTCAGGTCGAGTTCGATGATCTTGCCAGGAAATTCTGCCGAAAAAGCGACTTCGCCCTCACCGCTATCCACATAATAGTCAACGATAAAAAGGGACTCACCAGATAGTGCACGCTTAAACATCTTGCCCAAGCCGCCGCCGGTGTTGGTTTGCATCTCGATCTGCTGGGTCATCCAACTCATGCCACCCGACGAAGAATAAATGCGATCCCCAGGCTTCAGGTTGACGGTGAGAACTGGCAAAGTTGTGCCCTCAATACGATGTGCAACAGCCATAGTTTTTCCTCTCTATAATGCTAATGCCGAATACGAAGCATAGTTGAATCTTCTTTTAACATTATACCAGTCAATTCTCACACGTTTCAGGAGTTCGGCCAAAATTAGCGATGGACAATCGATTCTGAACTGTTGTCCCCCTTCCGATTTGATATTCCGATTTGATGTATGGACGTATAAGATCTTATAGTGCATCAATGTCCAACACTTGCTGGGCAACTATCTTTTTCAAGCATTCGCTATACTTTTCTATACAAAAGACCTCCTTGGTTTTGCTCGGTTACTCATCACTTCCGATTGAACCCAGATTAAACCAAAAAGGTCTTTTGTTGTCTACTCATCCTTTCAAATTTCGGGATGAGTCATATTACTGATCTACGTTTCTTACTATGCAGGGCGAATAAAGCGAAACACCCCAACCTGTCTGCATCCGTTAGGCAATCTGCACCAGCTCGATTGAAATGGTGAAATTCTGCTGGCTTGGTTCAACATCACAGTCACTAATGGGCTGGTCAGCGGGGCAATTTGCTTCGTCCGAAGGTTCCCAACCGACATTCACCGCAGCGACCGTGGTCTCCTTGAAATAGCTAGTGGCTTTGCCTGTTGGGCCGTCGGCAATAGCCGATTCATCTTCTGTCCATCCCTCTGCCTCGAAGACCTCACGAATGGTTTGGGCAACGTCGACAAAATTGCCAAAATCCTCACCCGTTCCTGTCGCGACAAGGGTACAAGCTGTACCTTCTTGCTTGGTAAGTTCATGACCGAGTTGTTCCGAAAGTGCAGCTTGCAGGGCATCGCACTGGGCCGCGTCGACAGACTCAATGGGCATAGCATCTGGGGTTGCGTCAGGGGACGCCTCCGCAGTAGTAACAGTCGCCTCTGTGGGCACGGTCACCGTTTCCGCAGGGGTGCTGGTTGTTGCTGGCGCTTGTATTGGTGTACAAGCGGTGAGCACACCGACTAGGCTTGCAATCAATAGTAACTGGCGTATGGGTTGCGTGTTCATCAAAATTCCTTTACATTTCTTCAACAATTTTGCCTTATAGTTTAAGCTTCCGACGCGATGACGATACGAGTAAGCAAAATGTTTCAGGAAGAATCTCCCATGCATAGTTTCTGTAAACTGTACTCTGGATTTCTTTGTGGATAGAGATGCTTTGCAGCGTTGGCCTTTGTGGCTCACTACGTTCGGACTGTGGCAAACAGCCCCACAGTGCAGGGCCTTTGGATTGAAGAGCATGGGTGCAACGGCTTTTGTGCATTGGCATATTCTTTATATCTGCAACTGTATCTCTCCTTTGTAACTCCACGGATAACCCTTTAGTAAGGAACTACCTAGAATAGGTATTTCCTGCGCTTAGGCTGTGCCAGCCACGCATCTGTTGTGAAAGAGTGCTGTGAAAGAACATTGTGACAGAATGAGTGGCTTGGGTGTTCGAGAAAGAAGGCAGAAGGGTTATGAGGGCAAGATCTGAAATTGGG
>JBBQIG010000452.1:0-5033 GCA_038324715.1 Anaerolineae bacterium
GCATCCATAAAACCCAGATTGCCATGCCACTGAAACGGGCTGGTCATACGCGCAAAAACAGTAATCTTATTGCCCAGCGCCGTAGCACTGGTATATAGATTCTGCCAGCCCAAGCCTTTACCATGATCATCCACAAAGTTAAGGGAATTTTCCACCCACGTGATCCCCTCTGCATTGGGATCTGTTCCCCCATTGGGATCAATGCCAATAGCCTTCATCATAAAATTGCCCGCAGGACAATCAAAAGGCTTGCTCTTGCTACCACACAAAGTAACCATCCAACCACTCAGGCTATAGGCACCGCCATAGGTTGCATCAACCTGCTGGTAGAGAATCACGTCAAAAGGCTTACCGGGTGTTGGCAGAGTTTCAATATCTTGGGAGCGCACTAAAAGGCTATCGCGACCCTCTAGCTTCTCAATGAATGAGTTGGAGTCATCACAAGTTTTGCTATAAAAGAGGCGTGTACTAGAGACTGAGGGCGCACCGTCAGAGATGATCAGGCTCCAGCCAAGAGGAACCATAATCTCTTGCCCTTCCTGACTTGGTTCGGCGACAAAGCCATCTGAACATTCAAAATTGCGGTTGATCAATACAGGAGCAACAGGGGGAACCGTCCAATGGTTCGTGGCTGCGGATGCTGTTGGTTCACTACCCCACCACCAGAGCGCACATCCCACCAGCCAAAGTAAAGCCCATCCGCCCCAACGTGCTTGTCCTGTCTTCATAATTCATCCAGCATAGGTGAGTGTCCAACCAAGCGACACGTCTGATTAAGTTGAACTGAAATCTGATCTCTTACTCTAGGTATGCGGGGCAAGCCAAGCCATCATCGCAAAAAGCCCACAACGCCCCTGCTCAGCTCGGTGGCTAAAAAAATCGTCGGTATGTTGTGCTGTATCGATCCCACTGATCTCAATTTGATCATGCAGCACACCCGCGGCTAGCAATTCACCTGCATTTGCTTGCCAAAGGTCAAAGTGAGGTCGCGCATCATCGCCATCAGGAAAATGGAAATATCGTCCTGCATCCACCAACTTGGCCTGAGCCAACGCAAAAACTTCTTCACCAACCTGGTAACTCTGCGGGCCAATACTAGGGCCAATACAAGCCAGAATGTTTGCAGGGTCACTGCCATACGCGGCTTGCATCGCCCACAACATTGCCGCAGCCGCGCCATTGACAGTACCCCGCCACCCAGCATGACAAACCCCAAGCGCATGGGCAACCGGATCATAAAGCAAGACAGGCACACAATCGGCAAAGACTACGGAGAGTGGAAGTCTAACCGAGTCCGTAATCAGCGCGTCACAACCCTCCTGCGTCGTTCCTGCCTGATCCCAATCCACCTTGGCAACACCCGTCCCATGCACCTGGCGTGCGTGCGTTACCATTGCCGGATCAATTCCCACCGCCTCGGCAAAGAGGCGGCGGTTCTCTTGCACTCGCTCGCGGGTATCACCGCGGGCAACGCTGAAATTCAATGTGTTCCACGGCGCAGGACTCACCCCCCCGTGTCGCGTACTTACATGGGCCTGTACAGGATACACTGCAAGCGCATCAAAGGTATAAGTGACAACGCCATTAGCATGGGTAAGTCGCGGCATACCCTATCCCTAGCTCAATTCAATCGGCAATGCAGAGGCAGGCATATTTTCGGGTACAGGATCAATGACAACAGAGCCACCCTTGTGCTGTTCACGCTTGAGGTGCGTCCACGGCTGCCAATCCTGCGCGCGCCACGGTCCACCCTTTGCAGCAGGAATTGGCCGATTCTCATTACCGCCATAGCGAAATGCCCAATCAGTATCACAGGCCTGACAGCTTAAACAACCAGCACTATCCGGCGGGCAACTCAACCCCGTCTCACTGCGCGCGGCTAATTTCAATTCATATTGGAAATAATTTTCACTCACGCCACTTTGCACCACGTCCCACGGCAGCGCATCGCCAGTTTTCCATGCGCCCACATACTGCTCTTTCTCCAAGCCAGTCTCTGTCAATGCTTGGAAGAAGCTACGCACAGTCAACCCGCCCGATGGAATCGCCATGAGCACCTCTGCCAAACGACGGTCGCCGCGGCTCAACACCGCTTGCACCTCTGCCCAATCAGGCGCATCAGCGCGCACATCAACGCCGTGGCGCACCAGTGCGGAGTGAATACGCTTTTGGCGACTCCGCAAATCCTTGCTCGACGCCATCGCTTCCCATTGGAAAGGAGTATGCGCTTTGGGCACAAAGGGCGTGGCATTGATGGCAATTCGTCGCTTAAAGCGCTTGCGTGCCTCAAGCGTGAAGTCGATCAAGGCCTGAATATCATCCTCAGTCTCCGTTGGATGACCAATCATGAAATAGAGTTTAAGCTGTGGGAAGTTAAACTCTTGCGCAAGGCTAATCGCCTGCATCATCTGATCTTCGGTCTGCGTCTTGTTAATGACATTACGCAGCCGCTGACTGCCAGCCTCTGGAGCGACTGTCAAATTGCGTGCGCCCGTCGCCGCCATAGCCTTGATCAATGGCACGCTAATCGGATCCATACGCATCGAGCTAGCACTAATGCTCGCGCCCATCTGCTCTAACGCCACCGCCAACTCATCAATTTGGGTATGGTCGCTGACTGCTGCACTCACTAGCCCCACCTTGCAATGCCCCGCCTTCACCGCCGCTTCTGCCGAAGCCAATAGGCGATCTAATGGCTGCTCACGCGCAGGGCGATAGACATAGCCCGCCAAGCAGAAACGGCAACCCCGTCCACACCCGCGCGCAATCTCCATCAAGTGCATGTTGCTAAACTCAGTATCACCCGTATAAAGCTGGCTATCCGTGGCAAAGTCCGGCAGGTTGCGCACCCACAGCCGATCCACCTTGCGAAAATGTGGATGGAAGCGGTTGGAAGGGCGCAAGCTAGGCACATACCAGCCCGCGCGACTATCTAACTCCGCCAACAACGCCCCGTGATCATCCATGCCCTGGACACAAAGCTCAATGAGCGCAGGGACAGCCTCTTCGCCTTCCCCAATCAAAATCGCATCAAAGAAGGGGGCAATCGGCTCTGGATTCATGGTGACACCCGGCCCACCTGCAATCAAAAGCGGCCACGGCTGCCCATTCCACTGCACGCTATTCGCTCGATCCGCCGCCAACAGCGGAATCTTTGCCTGTCGCAGTAGTTCGATCACGTTGAAATAATCCATCTCCCACGAGATGGTAAACGCCCACATATCAAACTCTGCGGCAGGGCGTTCGTTTTCCAGCGAAAGCAGTGGTCTACCTGCTTGGGATGCGCCCTTCTCCCAGAAAATTCGCTCACAGACCACATCGTCAGAACGATTGAACATGGCATAGAGCAGTTGCAGCGCCAAACTGCTCATGCCCACATAATAAGTATTCGGCATGGTTAACGCAACCGCCAACCTGCCGCCCCAGTCTTTATAAATTGTGCCAAGCTCATTGGGCTGTGCACTCTGCGGAGCGCGTCGCCCCCTTGATTGCTGCCCTGCGCCGCGATGGGTCGCCGAACCCTTACTTGATTTACCTTTTCCCATAATCCTCAATTATCTAGACACCACATCAACACCCATCAGAGTCGTGCACCCCAGAATGGAACAAAGGAATGACTCAAAAGAGTGGCACGAACCGATTGCACTGTGTGACACAAACTTAACTATTCATAGCTCACGCATTATCGGAGCATAACCTTCCTATTATACCCGAACTTCGCCATATCCTCGGCAAAGTTGCTTACAGTAATGCCAGTCCCTCTCCGATTGCACCCTAGTCACGACCCTATTTCCAGTCAGTCTTAGAGCCATCCACGCAGTGAATAAACAAACCATCCAATATATTCACGCATGGCACGCGTTGATAGGTCTAACTTCTCGGAGTTTGGCAAAAGTTCTAGCAGCCAACCATCCACGCCAGGATCCGCCGTCCTTCCTTCTGCACCCCAGGTTGACAAAAAGTCCGTCGGCATGGGAATTACTTCAAAGCCCTGACGCTGGAAGATCGCTACCGAGCGCGGCATATGCATCCCTGATGTTACCAAAAGGATCTGGTTAAAGTCTCGCTCATCGGCAACCTCACGCACATACAACGCGTTTTCATAGGTATTGCGCGAACGTTCTTCACGCACAATGGCTTCTTGCGGCACACCGAGTTGCATGAGCAATTCTTGCATCGCATCCGCTTCGGGCACGGTGGAACCAAAGAACTCGATAAAGCCGCCGCTGACCACGATGATTGGTGCTTTGCCTTCGTGGTAGAGGTGCGCTGCATAAAACAAACGGTCACCCGCCTCATTCATCTCCGAGGTCGGACGCGGCGGCAGTTGAGGTCGTGTACCTCCCCCCAGCAGGACAATTGCCTGCGCCTGGGGAATTTCACCCTGAGGCAAATGTCGCCACTCCAATGAGCTGACCAGCCAATGCGCCACTCCCCCATTGCCCAAGATCAACAAGAGGGCCAACGCTAGCCCAATACAAAGTCGCTGAATCCGTTGCCGCTTGTGCAAGAATAGCGCGGCAACAAGTAGAATCGAGGCCAAACCAACTGGATAAACAAAAAGCGGCAAAAGTTTAGAAAGAAAAAGAAACATGTTCCCTATGCCGCCCAACTTCGGGAGACAAAACGTCCATGAACAGCACCCAAATATTTCTCGTTAAGCACCACAACCTCCCCGCGCACCAATACCGTACGCGGCCAACCCACCACCTGATGACCTTCGTAAGGGGTCCACCCCGCGCGCTCATGCAGCGTAGCAGTAGACAGAATCTTGCGGCGCTCTGGGTCAAAGATGACCAAATCGGCATCATACCCAAGCGCGACCTCGCCTTTATGCTGCAACCCCATCAACTTTGCCGGTTGCGTACAGCAAACCTGCACCCACTGCGCCAACGACAACCGTCCAGCACGTACCCCATCGCTATAGATCAATGCCAATCGCGCTTCAATCGAAGGTACGCCCCCCGGAATCATTGTGAAATCAGATTGGCGCTTTTCCGCACGCGTCCACGGACAATGATCAGTGCTGACCA
>JBBQIG010000453.1:0-5023 GCA_038324715.1 Anaerolineae bacterium
CACTTGTCTTCCCTACTCATTATTGTAGCAGTTGTCACTGCTGCTTGTGGAGGTGGTACAAGCCCAGCCCAACCCCCTGCTGCCGCTCCAGCCGCATCAGAATCCGGCGGTCAAGCTGCGGGTGAAACTGCGCCCGCAGCCGACGATTATCAGGCCCAGCGCGAAAGTTGCACCGTCGAATCACCCTGTTGGCCCGAAATTGTAGAAACAATTCCAGCCACATTCAACGAAATTCCTTCGCTTGAAGCGTCGGTTGAAAGCGGAGAGCTACCCCCGGTGGCAGAACGTCTACCCACTGAGCCGTTAGTCATCGAACCCACCGAGATGATCGGCGAACATGGCAGCATTCTACGTAGGGCATTCACCGGCCCCGGTGATCGTCAAAATATTGAACGATGGAACAACGATTACGCCATCTTCTGGGATCCCGGTGCCACCGAACTGCGTCCCCGTGCCTTCAAGTCGTGGGAGTCGAATGAAGATGCCACCGAATGGACATTTCAATTGCGCGAAGGAATGAAATGGTCAGATGGTGAACCCTATACCGTTGATGACTATATGTTCTGGTATGAATCGATTCTGCAAAATGAGAGCCTAGTCCCTGTAGTTCCCTGGTACATGCTCTGGGGTGGTGAATTAGCAGTCTTTGAGAAAATTGATGACTATACCCTCAAGATGACCTTTGCACAACCCTTCCCTTCATGGCCAGAAACAATGGCTTCTTCCACGGTGGCAGGTCACTTCCAGCAGGGACGGGTGGGCCTTGGTCTAGTTGCGCCACAGCATTATTTAGAGCAGTTTCATGCCGATTTCGCCGGTGAGGAAGAAGCCAACGCCGCAGCAACCGCGGCTGGTTTTGATAACTGGTATCTCTATTTCTTGTCGAAAAATGACTCGGTGATGAATCCAGATCTTCCTGTGACTGCCCCATGGAAGCCTGTGACAACAATTGCCTCGGATGAACTTCGTCTCGAAAGAAATCCTTACTTCTTTGCTGTAGACACCGAAGGCAATCAATTACCCTATTTTGATGGTTTCGCATTGGAATTGGTAGAGGAGCTTGAAGTCCTCAACTTGCGTGCAATTGCTGGTAATTACACGATCCAGGGACGCCACATTGACTTTTCAAAGCTGCCTGTAATTCGACAGAACCAGGAACAAGGCGACTATTTCGTCGACTTTTGGGGCAGCAGCACGCGCCATCCAGTGAAGATCGCCTTTAACATGGATTGGAACGAAGACCCCGAGATCGCCGAATATACTGTGGGCAGCGTTGATTTCCGCAGGGCGTTGGGATTGGCAATTGAGCGCAACGAGATCAATGAGACCTTTTTCTTGGGCGTTGGCAAAGAGGCTAGCTTCTGCCCTGCCAACACACCTCCCTATTTCAACAGTGACCGTTGGGATCAGGAAGCTGGTAGATTTGCCCCAGATGAAGCAAATGAGATACTTGACTCAATTGGTCTTGACCAACGCGACGCCGAAGGATTCCGCTTGCTCCCCAATGGCGAACGTCTGACCCTCCGCATCGATGCAGTCAGTGGCGCGTTCCTCCCCTATCCCGCCATCGCCGAGCGCATCGCACAGATGTGGGCTGAGAATGTCGGTATCGACATGACCATCAATCCAGTAGAACGCAGTTTGTGGATTGAACGAACCGCAGCAAATCAGCCGATGATGAATATGTTTGAGACGGGTGAATATAACCCAGCGGCGTCTCCACGTCTGCTTCCCTCCACACGTTGGGCACCGATTGCTGAGGCGTGGGCAAATGTTCCCAACCCCGATCCAGCCGATTATGACGGTGAGCAATGGATCAAGGACCAGGTCGCCAAGCATTGGGAGGCAATGCAAGAGCCAGACCCAGCGCGACGCCTGCAATTGTATATCGAGGGTACGGAGATCATGTGTGACAACCATGCCCGCTTGGGCGTTGTGGTGGACGTACCCGTCTATACAACCCTGATCAAGAATGATGTTCGCAATGTTCCAAAGCCCTTTGAGTGGGTCGTCTATGCCCAAACACCTGGCAATGGATATCCAGAGCAGTTCTTCCAGATTCAGGAATAAGTAAGCTCTTGGTGGTGCGACCCGCATGGTAAGACCGTGTGGGTCGCACCCTATTTTCAAATTTGTTAGCGGTTTCTAGTCACGAGGGTATGCGGATGTTGGGGTATCTGATTAAACGCGTTGGGTACGGGCTGCTTGCTATTTTTGCAGTCTCAGTTCTCTCCTTTATCATCATTCAGTTGCCGCCAGGAGATTATGTAACCTCCTATATTGCTGCCTTGGAAGCACAAGGAGGCTTGGTTGCGGACGAAGAAGCGCAAGCTCTGCGCACCTATTTGGGCCTGGGACAGCCACCCTATGTGCAATATGGCAAGTGGATGTGGCAAATCGCACAGGGCAACCTTGGCATGTCCTTTCAATATCGAGTTCCTGTAACACAGATCATAGGCGAGCGACTGCTCCTCACAATGCTCCTGGCGTTTGGGAGTGTCATCTTCGTCTGGATCGTCGCCATCCCCATCGGCATCTATTCTGCAGTCAACCAATATTCAATTCAAGACTATTTCGCCACGACCCTGGGCTTTATCGGGCTTGCGATTCCCGATTTTTTACTTGCCCTGGTCATGATGTATTTCGCCTGGGATTGGTTCGGATTTAGCATTGGCGGGCTTTTTTCACCGGAATATGTCTCAGCACCGTGGAGTTGGGGCAGAGTTTGGGATCTGATGCAACATTTGGTGATCCCGATCGTTGTGTTGGGTACATCGGGAACAGCAGCGCTGATCCGCATTACGCGCGCCAATCTCCTTGACGAGCTACGCAAGCCCTACGTCGTGACTGCCAGAGCCAAAGGCATGTCCGAATGGCAACTTATCTTCAAATATCCTGTGCGTTTGGCGCTAAACCCAATCATCAGCCTAACCGCCTATATCTTGCCCTTCCTCGTCTCAGGCAGCATCATCGTTTCGGTTGTCCTCAACCTACCAACTTTGGGGCCGGTGTTGCTGCGGTCGCTGCTCTCACAAGATATGTTCCTAGCGGGTTCGATCATTTTGATGATCGGCACCATGACTGTGATTGGCACGCTACTTTCCGACATTCTCTTGGGCCTGGTTGATCCCAGAGTCCGACTTCAATAATGGCCTAGCGAGGCTCAAAACTCTATGACTCAAGAGAGCGTAATTCCAAGTCCACTCGCTCGCGAACTCGCTACACCACGCGAAGATCGTCTGAGTGTAGCCACACAACGTCAACTTGTTTGGTGGCGCTTCAAACGCCACAAACTTGCCCTTTTGGCACTCACGGTTGTTATTCTCTTCTATGCAGTGGCATTAGTAGGGCCATTTATCGCCACCAGTGACCCGCGTGAAGCTAGGTCGGAGCGCGCCGTTGTGCCACCCCAGCCCATTCACCTCTTCGATGAGGGCGCATTTCGGCCCCATGTCTGTGGGGTCACAGGTCGGCGCGATCCCTATACTATGCAAAGGCTCTATGAGCCGGATTGTTCACAAAAGGTCGACATACAACTTTTTGCCCGCGGCTATGAATATAAATTTCTGGGGCTAATTCCTAGCAACCGTCATCTGTTAGGAGTGAGCGACGCCGAAAATTATCGGGCCGAGGAAACAATTTTTCTCTTGGGAACCGATACGCAAGGGCGCGATCTCTTCTCCCGCATCATCTATGGCACACGATCCTCAATGACCATTGGTCTCATTGGTGTTGCCATGAGTTTAGCGCTAGGAATTACCCTCGGTGGTATCTCTGGCTTCTTCGGCGGCCTCATCGACAACATCATCCAGCGCACCATCGAGATCATTCGTTCCATTCCCACGATTCCGTTGTGGATGGGATTGGCGGCGGCACTGCCACCCGACTGGTCGATCATGCAACTATATTTTGCGATCACGGTGATTATCTCGCTCTTCGCTTGGACAGATTTAGCGCGAGTCGTGCGGGGGCGCTTCCTCGCCATGCGTGAAGAGGACTTTGTCACCGCAGCCATGTTGGCAGGCGCAAGATGGCAAAGCATCATCTTTCGCCACATGGTTCCATCGTTCTATAGCCATATCATTGCCGCCGCTACATTGGCAATTCCCTTTATGATCATCAGTGAAACGGCGCTGAGTTTTCTGGGGCTAGGTCTACGCCCACCCGCCATTAGCTGGGGTGTCTTGTTACAGGAAGCACAGAATATTCAAGCCATTGCCTTAACGCCCTGGCTCATGTTCCCTGCGGTGCCTGTCATTGTCGCCATTCTAGCACTCAACTTCATGGGCGATGGCTTGAGAGATGCTGCGGACCCTTACAGCAACTCCTGATTCGCCGCAACCAGAAGAATCGGTACGGCACAGTCCCAGTTTGAGAGCGAAGTACGAGCAGCGTTAGCAGAGATTAGGATAGCGTACACAGCGTATGGAACGCATACAACAACAGCCAGTACCCCAACCCATTCCCACTCAGCCCAGCCAGATCGTGGGTGATGAAGTTCCGCCATTGCTCCAAGTGGAAGACTTACAAACATACTTCTTCACGCAAGACGGGATTGTCAAAGCCGTGGATGGAGCTAGCTTTGATATAAAACCGGGCAAGACTCTGGGCATTGTCGGCGAAAGTGGCTGCGGCAAAAGCATTGCCGTCAAGTCACTCCTTCAAATCGTCGACAGACCTGGACGGGTCGTGGGAGGGCGGGCTGTTTACAGCCAGGAAAAGAGTCCAAACAGCCATCAGGCCATTGATCTCCTTAGTCTTCCGTCTACAGGATCCGAGCTAAAGTCGATCCGCGGTGGCGAAATCTCGATGATCTTTCAAGAGCCGATGACCTCATTTAGTCCAGTCCACACTGTGGGCAATCAAATGGTGGAAGCCATTCGCCTCCATCAAAACCTAGACAAGCAGGCGGCGACGGAACTTGCCATCGATTGGCTGCAGCGTGTTGGCATCCCCAACCCAGAGCAGCGCATGAATGAATTCCCCTATCGTCTTAGCGGCGGTCAATGTCAGCGTGCCATGA
>JBBQIG010000454.1:0-5016 GCA_038324715.1 Anaerolineae bacterium
TTCATGATGACCTCAAAGTTAGAAAAGAAAGCCAGGAGGGAACTCATGACCAGCGCAATTATTCCAAAAGAATTACAACAACCACGGACTGTTATCGAAAATGTAGCAGGCCAACGTTTTTCGCCACCAATCCCAGATTATGTCAACGAGGAGAAGATCAACTTAACTGACAACAGCCGCAAAGTGCTAGAACGTCGCTATCTGCGCCGTGATCTAGATGGCACGCTGCTAGAAACTCCGGCAGGCATGTTCTATCGCCTTGCCTACCACGTTGCCCAGCCAGAGCATCAGCACAATGGCGATGCCGAAGCCACCAGCGAAGCCTTCTACCATCTACTTTCCGAATACCGCTTCTTCCCCAACAGCCCCACCTTCACAGGGGCGGGCACACCCTTGGGTCAGTTGGCAGCTTGTTTCGTGTTGCCCATCGAAGACGACATGGGTAAGGGGCGCGATGGCATCTTTAGCACGTTGCGCGTCGCAGCCCTCATCCAGCAGACGGGTGGCGGCAATGGCTTCTCCTTTAGCCGCCTGCGCCCCAAGAACGACATCGTACACACCTCTGCCGGACGTGCCACCGGCCCCGTAGGCTTTTTGCGCGTCTATGATCAAGCCTTTGGCGAAATTGCCCAGGGTGGCACTCGTCGCGGTGCCAATATGGGTGTGTTGCGTGTGGATCATCCTGATATCGAAGATTTCATCGAGTGCAAGGCCAAAGAAGGCTCGATTTCCAACTTTAACATCTCCGTCGCCATCACCGATGCCTTTATGCAAGCGGTCAAAGATGACACTGACTTTGACCTCATCAACCCGCGTAACGGCGAAGTCTGGAAGAGCGTGCGCGCTCGCGATCTCTTTGATAAGATCGTCAAGTATGCCCACCACAATGGCGAACCTGGCACACTCTTTATTGACGCAGCCAACCGTTCCAACCCCGTTCCCCATCTCTATGACCTAGAGGCGACCAATCCGTGTATCACTAGCGACACATTAGTCTACACTGCCGGCGGGTTGCGCCGTGCAGGCGATCTCTTTGCCGAGCAAGGCAACGTGCCCGTGGTACTCGACAGCCGTTTTGGGGCCGAGAGCCAGACCAGTCAAGCATCGCCAGTCTTCTACACGGGCGACAAGCCTGTCTATCGCCTAGTAACGCGTGAAGGCTTTACGCTGAAGGCAACCGAAAATCACCGGGTCATGACGCCGCTGGGCTGGCGTGAACTAGGTGAGCTTCGACCAGGCGATAAGGTGCATGTGCTCAATCGCAAGGGCGGCTTTGGCACAAACGGCAATGAAGCCCTTGGCCGCGTGATGGGGTGGATGACAGGCGACGGTACACTCAACATGGCAGAGGGCGCGGCACTACTCTTCTTTGGCGCAGAGCAGGAACTTGCCCCGCTATTCGCTAGTTATGTGAACGAATTGGCAGGCAGCGAGCCCCACAAAAATGCCTATGTACCTACGCGTACCTATCCCGTAGGCGTACAGCAAGTGGCAGATCGTGCAGAGTCGCGCGTGGTCTCAACACGGCTCAAGAAATGTCTTGCTGAACTTGGCATGACAAGTAAGGAGCGCGTGCCTGAAGTAGTCTACACCGGCAGCGAGGAGATGCAACGCGGCTTTCTGCAAGGCATCTTCTCCGCAGATGGCACTGTGTTGGACAACGTCGAAAAGGGTGTGAGCGTGCGCCTCTGGTCTGTCTCGCTTGACCTGCTGTATGATATTCAACAGTTGCTCTTGAATTTTGGCATCTTTAGCAAGACTTATGCCAACCGCAAAGTGGCAGGCTACAAGGGAATGCCCAATGGTCGCGGCGGCGAACAGCTATACTACACGCAGGCAGGACACGAACTTGTCGTCTCCAAGAGCAATCTACTACGCTTCCGCGATGAGATTGGCTTCATGGTCAGCGCCAAGCAAGAGAAACTCGACGACGCGCTTGCCTCTTATGCAGCGCGCGGGCCATACGCTGAACACTTCACTGCCACGGTGCAGGCCATCGAACCCCTGGGCATCGAGCCGGTTTACGACCTCACTGAGCCGCTGACCCACTCCTTTGTGGCAAACGGCATCGTCGTTCACAACTGCGGAGAGCAATGGCTTGGACCTTATGAGAATTGCTGTCTCGGTTCGATCAACCTTGGTGTGCATGTCACCCAGGATGCCAGTGGCAAGGCTGTGGTTGATTGGGATCTGCTGCGTCGCTCCATTTACGAGAGCACCCATTTCCTCGACAATGTAGTGAGCGCCAATGCCTATGTGCCAGCCATTCCCGAAGTCGCCGAAGCCGCCTACCGCGCTCGACGCATCGGCTTGGGCATTATGGGGCTGGGCGACATGATGTATCTGCTCGGCATCCGCTATGGCAGCGAAGAAGGCCAAGAGTTTGCCGCCCAAATTATGGAATTTGTACGCTATCACTGCATGGAAAAGAGCATCGAGCTTTCTGAACAGCGCGGGCCATTCTTGGCCTTTGAAGGCAGCATCTATGACCCCAAGCAAGTAGGTGGCATGAAGTGGCAATCGCCCACGCCCGTTGCCCCCTTTACACGCGACTGGGGTCGCCCTTCGCTCGACTGGAACACAATTGTCAGTGGCATTGAGCAATCTGGCATCCGCAACGCCGCCCAGACCACCGTCGCGCCCACAGGCACCATCGCCACCGTCTGTGGCTGTGAAGGCTATGGCTGTGAGCCAGTCTTTGCCCTGGGCTATATTCGCCACTTCAAAGATGGAGACAAGAATGTAGAATTGCCCTATACCAGCCCGCGCTTTGAGAAGGCATTGAATGCCACCGACTTGAGCGAGAAGCAGAAAGATGCCATCAAGCAGCGCGTCGCCTCAATGGGAAGTTGCCAAGATATCGACGAATTGCCCGACCATCTGCGCCACGCATTCGTTGTCAGCAGCGACATTAGTGCCGACGAGCATGTGCGTATGCAAGCCGCCATTCAAGCCTTTGTCGATAACAGCATCTCCAAGACCTGCAACTTCCCCGAAGGCGCAACCGAAGCCGATGTTGCCAACGCCTATCTGTTGGCATGGGAATTAGGCTGCAAGGGTCTAACCGTCTATGTCACCGGCAGCCGCCAAGAAGTGGTGCTGGAGACCAAAGCCACCAAAGATAAGAAGAGCGAAGATGCAGCGGCAGCCGCCGCGCCGGTGGCAACCAATGGTCACGCGCCAGCAACTGCCTACGCCAATGGCACGCATGGAACAAATGGCACAGCCAACAAGAACGCCGAGATTGCCCCAGCCGCCTATGAAACAAAACCAGTTGTCACCAAGCGCCCACGCCCTTCAGCACTCAATGGCAGCACCTATCGCAAAGAGACGCCGTTGGGGACTGCCTATATCACCGTCAACAGCGACGAGCGCGGGGAACCCTTTGAGGTATTCCTCAACGTCGGCAAGGTCGGCAGCGAAGTCAGCGCCGTCTCAGAAGCCACCGGGCGCTTGATCAGCCTGATTCTACGTATGCCCGCCAGCTTGCCCCCCAGCGAGCGCCTACGCTGGGTCATGGATGAAATGGCTGGCATCGGTGGTGGACGACCAATGGGCTTTGGCGCAAACCGTGTCCGCAGCCTGCCCGATGGCATCGCCCAAGTCCTAGCCGAGCATCTCAGCGACCTGCCCCCCGTGCATGAGAATGCACCCCACCTGGAGCAACTCGCCTTACCCATCGCCCAACGCCCCATCGGCGACATCTGCCCCGAATGTGGCGAAGCCGCCTTCCTCAACATCGAAGGCTGCCGCAAGTGCGCTGGCTGTGGCTACAGCGAGTGCTAGAGTAGAAGACCACTCTCGCCTACACCTTCGAGGAAGCTTGAAGCTTCCTCGAAGGTTAAAGACCAACAATCTTCAAAGCGCACAGGCTCTATTTCTAAGGATGCGCTGCATACATAGCAAAAAAGGGGGTGGACGCCATTGTCCAGCCCCTTGTATTTAACATTAACAATACAATATTGATCCTGTGCATGCTAAGGGAGAAGTCCGCATCAGCTATCCATGTTCTGGAACCGAGACAATATAGCAAAAGGTGCATCGGATAGTGGATCGAATGAAATGAAAGCGTGGATGGCATGTCTTGCAGCCATGCCTGAACAAATCAAGTTGCTAATTCATAGTCTGAGCTTTTGGACGTTCCTTAAATTTCGAGAGAGGCTCTCTGGTGACCGCGCAATATGAATGATAATGACCTGCTATTTGAAGATACTGCAATCGACAAAGCAATTCGATTTCAAAATGGACTGATTTCGGTGGCTACAGGGGGCAACTTTGATGGCGGCGATACTGCCTACAAAGAACTGCGGCAATATTTTGCTACACGCGGTGACACGAAGATAAAGCTTCCAGATTTTGTTCGGCGATGCAGTGATATTGGACAGTTTTGGGGATTTATCAAATATGAACGGTCAAATTACCAAGAAAGACGCACCTTGATTTGGGAGAAATTCCGGCCCTTGATCGAATGTCTTGAAGCTTATGATCGTGCTCCAGGCATCACACCCATTGGCGAAACGCTAAAAGACTTCGATTCTGAGTATGTCTATGCCGTCTGGCAGAAAGCTCTTGACCGACGCATGGAAGATCCAGAGGGAGCTATCACAGCCTCCCGCACACTTATTGAAACAGTGTGCAAGCATATTCTGGACGATGCAGGAGTTACCTATCCTGATAGTGCTGACCTGCCGAAACTCTGGGCACTTGTGGCTGAACAAACCAACTTAGCACCTAGCCAGCACCAGGAGGAGGTCTTTAAGTCCATTCTTGGCAATTGCCAGTCTGTAGTAAATAACCTTGGTGCTATTCGCAATCGTGTGGGTGATGCCCACGGTCAAGGGCGAAGACCAGTGAAACCAAAGGCTCGTCATGCTGAGTTAGCCGTAAATCTTGCAGGGGCTATGGCTGCGTTTCTTGTGCAAACCTGGAAAGAAAGAAGTGATGATGTCAACGCCTAATCCAAAGCGCCAAAAGTCAGCACTCGCACTTCTTGATAGAACTTTTGAGGATGCAGCC
>JBBQIG010000455.1:0-5010 GCA_038324715.1 Anaerolineae bacterium
CAGATGCCGCGCTAGAAAAACATCTCGCCTTGACCCCTATTGCCTTCCCAAGAACTGTTGTCATCCCAGGAAGCGTAAAAGCGGCGTAGATAGGGCGCAAGTGCTATGGCTTCTTGGTTGCGACGGGTAAGCTCATCCGCATGATAGTGCTGTAACTGCTCCGCCAACGCGCGTGCGACTTCTGCTTCGTCCACGCGCGTGACCTTGCCGTCACGAAGAACCCACTCCCCGCCCATCATCACATGGCGGACATGCTGGCGCGAGGCTTTCCGCAAAAGCATCTCGACCGCGGGTACGGTGGGTGCGCCCCAAGGATGTCGCACCGCAGCATAATCAATCAGGATCAAATCGGCCAATGCGCCTACAGCAAGCAAACCTAGTGGGACTTTTGTGCCGTAGGTGATGGACGCGCCACTGCGCGTGCCCATGTGCAAGATCTGTGCTGCGCTCACGGTCGGGCTGGCTGCGCCTGGGCGATTGGCAAGCGTCCACGCCAGCCGCAACTCGCGCAAATAGTCTTGATCATCATCCAAGGTTTGCCCATCTAACCCAATGCCTGTAGCAATGTTCTGCTCCAAATAGGCAGGGATGGGTGCAACGCCACTGCGTAGGCGCAGATTACTGCTGGGGTTGTGGGCAATGCCCACACCATGCGCCTGGAGAAGCGCCAAATCTTCTGGCTCTGTCCAAATCATATGGGCAAGGGTTAGCCAGGGGCCGAGTGCGCCGATCTCTTCCAAGTGAGCAATAAAGCTTTTGCCCCAGATCGGACGAGAGATACAAACAACTGCGCCTGCGCCAGAGGAATTTCCCTGGCACAGGCGCAGTATCCTACTCTTAAGAATGCCTAATCTGGTGAACCAAAGAGGTTGGGCATAAATATACGGTCAATGGGAGCAGACAAGGCGTAGGTTCCCCATTCACAAACGGTGGTGCTTATGAGTTTAGCGGTCGTATCGTTCGTCTCATCGCCACCTGCAGAGCTACCTCCAGAACAAGTCGATTGGGCGCTGACCCAGCCATCGGGCGACTTCCAGAAGAGGCTCAGTTCTTCGGCTGCCATGATGGATTGAAGATCTGCCTCACTATAGCGAATCTCGATAATGAAGGGATCAAGATCTGCATCTGCACCCGCTACTGCTGCCCCGGACAAGGAGATGTCGAACGAATGACCTGCGGCTAGCTGGTTGTTTGGCGACTCTGGAAACAAGGGCGTGACAACAACCTCTTGACCTTCAAGTTCCTCAGAAAAAGTCAATGTGGTTGGCATTCCTTGTGTATCTAAGAATGTCACCTTCCCTGCGATATCTGCCTTGATCGGTAAGGGTAGTACATAGAAAGTCTGAGGCACTTTGTTTTCTGCAACCACACTGCTTTGTTGTGGTAAATACTCGAATCCAGTTCCTAATGCTTGGACTGTGTATTGACCTGGCTGTAGATTGCTGAAGGAGAAGAGGCCATCTGCGGCTGTCGTCACGGTCGCTCCTGTGTTCAACTGCATTGTAATCCCTGCCATTGGGCTTTGATTCACTTGCAGCACTTTGCCCTCAATGGCATAAACCGGCGGATACATGACAAAATCGCCTACTGGAGCCGTGGAAGGTACGGTTGCCGTGCGTTGCGCTGGCTCGAAGCGGTGATCGCCCTTGCTGGCTGATAGCGTATAGCTGCCAGAGACCAAATTGCCTAGGATATAGTTGCCCAATGCATCGGTTGGCGAGCTTTGTCCTGTGTTGAGCGTAATTGTTGCACCGGCTACAGGATTGCCTTGTGCGTCAAGCACGCGCCCATAGAGGCTGTGCGCGCTGGGTGCGACACCCACGCGGTCGAGCGAACGGTGGAACATGGGCCAAGGCTGTGCGCTTGATGCTGGGCCTGTTTCCTGGTAGATAAAAAGCAGTAGGTGATGATTGCGCCATTCATAGTTGTTGGTGCCGATTGTCTCCAGTAGTCCATCACCATCTTGATCGGTGACGATCAGTGAATTTTGGAGCTTTTCCCGATGCATTTTAAGCTGGCCGTTGGCGGCGTAAACCTGTCCAGACTGAAGTAGGATTTCGATCTTGCCATCTCCATCCACGTCGGCAAGAATAGGTGTGGTGTGCCGATAGATGTAATCCCCTTGGACTGGAAAACCTGGAAGTAAAGTGCCATCACCTCGCCATGCATAGAGTGTGTCTAGCGTGTGTATGACAACATCTAATTGACCATCGTTGTCCAAATCACCCAAGGCTGGCGAGTTCACCATGTTGGCGTTGGTGGTAACGGGCCATCCTGGCAGTGCTTGACCCTGGCTGTCAAGTGCATAGACTTTTTTGCCATCTGATCTCTGCCCACAGCTTTCATTGAAATCGCCTGTGCCAAAGATAATATCGGGCGCACCGTCACCGTTGATGTCCCCAATGGCGGGGGCCGATTCGGTATTCTGGTTGGTTTCTAGAGGAAAACCAGGCAGTGGGGTTGTGTCTGCCTTCATGCCATAGAAGTAATATGGATTTGGGCAAGCAGGAATTTTATAGTTGTTGCTACCCATGTAAATATCAAGAATGCCATCGCCGTCAAGGTCGGCGAGGGCTGCGGTGGAACGACTTTCGCGATAGTTATTGTAGTTGCGAGCCAGCGGCCAGCCCAGCAAATAGGTGCCATCATGATGAAAGGCATGAAGGCGGCGATCCATGCCCCCGATGACAATTTCTAGATCACCATCACCGTCTATATCCCCTAACGAAGGTGTAGAAATAAAACCGTCTGGGTGACCGTCAGCGTATCCAGATGTTGAGCCGACGCCTAGCTCATCAAAAGCTATCGCCGGCCAACCGGGCATTAGCTCAAAATAATCGGGCGCACCTTTATAGGTAAGAACCATGACAGCCCCAGGCCCATTTTCGTCCACAGGGTCTGCACCTCCTGTGGCGAGTACCAGCTCTTGTGTGCCATTTTGGTCTAGGTCAGCCAGCGCCAAGCCAGATTGAATGCGGGTTCTGTCATACCCAGGTATGTAGTCCGCTACGTTCTTATTCAAGACAAGCTCATAGGTTGCGCCATCAAGCATCATCAGATAACCATCCTCGCTGCCCCCCAAAATCTCCTTCTTGCCATCGCCATCTAGGTCAACAACGAGCATGTGCGATCGTTTGATCTCATGTGGCAGTGTGATGACAAGGGTATCTTCCGCGGTCTCTTCTGCTAATGCAGGTCGTGCCATACTGATCAGGATCAACGTGGCTAGCGCAAAGGAAACTACTCTAAAAACGGGCCGGATACTTACATTCATTAGGTCACCTTAAACGAAAACTAGGCATGTATAGAAAATGCCTAAGGGTATTTAAAATTGCTTCAAGCTTACTGTAGCACACAAGGTATAGTCGGTGAATCGTACATTATACGTAGAAAGTAATACGACCTTTGACCTAGACTCCCCAATGCGAGAGAACAACCAGATTTGGTCGGACAGTTTTACTGCAAGCACGTTAACTCATTTCATCTGCTAAATGTTCCAATGTACGGGGGTATAGTATACACTTTTGCATGGGGCTGAGTTATTTCCCTGTCCGTTTTATCCTGCTCAACTATTCTGTTCAAGTCGTTAGACTATAGCGTTTGAGCCGATTCATGGTGGGCATGATCGACAGCACGAAAGAGTTCAGGTACACTCAAAAACAAGCGCAGAGCGAACTTGTTGACCTGGTGGCATCTCTCGCCCTGTGCCGTCTATTATGGAGCTTGCCTACGTATGTATGTGCTTTCGTAGCTGAATATCCACAATTACACGCTTCAATCAACCTTGACACATACCGGAACAACAGTGTTTCAATGTGTTTATGTTTGTCTCAGTGTTTATGTGTTTACGTTTAATTCCTATCTTCATGATCTTAAAGGCTGGAATGTTTTTCTGAATGTTCAGTAATCAAAGATTTCTTCCTCTGCCCTGTTGGGTTACCACTTTGCGGCGGCGAGCATTTGCTGCGGTAGATAAATAGGAGTCTCATGGGCTATCGCCAAGCGATTCGTGCTGTGCAAAGCTGGCTTTGGCCGCACACGCCAACCCTCGCCGAAAAAGAGGTAATCCCTCCGTGGAATTTGCGGACGGTTCTGATTGGGCTGATGGTACCCATGAGCATGACGGTGCTAAACCTCTCCATGTTCGGTGTGGCGTTGCCCGCCATCCGCAATCATTTTATGGCAGAGGCGGATACGGTTGCTTGGTTGGTAACCGCCTATACCCTGCCGTTTGTCATGTTTATGCCCCTCTATGGCCGGCTGGGGGATGGGTTGGGCAAACGGCGGCTCTTTAGCATTGGCATTATTGTCTATTTTCTGGGTACGTTGCTCTGTCTCTTTGCGAGTAGCATCGGCGTCCTCATCTTTGGGCGTGTGCTGCAAGGGATTGGGACTGCGGGGGTCAATCCGCTCTGCATTGCCATGATCTCTGAGCTTTTTTCTGCTAAGGATCGGGGACGCGCACTTGCAACGTGGAGTTCCACTGGCCCTGCTACGGCTATGATTGCACCCTTCCTCGGTGGTGTTCTGGTCGATCAGTTTGGCTGGCAGTCCATTTTTTGGAGTGGGATGATTTCATCTGTGGTGGCGATGTGGGTCGTACGCGCTTATGTACCCAAACTTGCTCCCAAAGTAGAGCCAGGGTTTCTGCGTAGTTTCGACTGGATTGGTATGCTGCTGGTGAGTGGGGCCATTACGATGCTGGTGGCCTATCTTTCGAGCCGTTTGCTGACTGGCGTGGAGCCCCTGAAAGATTGGCGCTTGGCGTTGGCGACGGTGATATTGGGACTTCTCTTTTGGTGGTGGGAGCGCCGCCATCCTTATCCGCTGATTCCATTGGATCTCTTTCGGATCCCCAATTTTAGCCGCTCATCGCTGGCTGCCGGGTTACGCATGATCTTGATGAGCAGCGAGGGGTTTTTAATTCCGCTTTATCTGACCGATACCTATGGGGTTACGAGCACCGAGATCGGCATGATGATTACGCTACAGGCGGGGGCGTTGTTGCTG
>JBBQIG010000456.1:0-4987 GCA_038324715.1 Anaerolineae bacterium
ACCTCGGCATTTTGCTCTCGAAAACGCGCCAGGCTCTCCTCCGTGAACTCTCTTGCCAATGTAGCCTCGCCCTGTTCCCGCACCACAAGCCCAAGTACGCTCAACGTAGAAGCAATACCGATTGGGTCATCATTCTGACGGAATTGAAGCAAGCTCTGTTCAAGCCAGGTACGCGCCACAGTAAAGTCGCCCTGACCGAACGCTACTTCTGCCAAGTGCAGGCCAACTTGAGCGCGCAGCGACGTACCATCTGCGGCTGATGTTAAGGCCAATGCCCGTTCCAGCCACTGGCGTCCTTCATGCCAATAGCCACGGTAGTACCAATAGTTTGCCAGGATGCGCACCATACGCAGGACCGTCTCGGCGTCGCGCACTGCTTCTAAGCTCCAAGAGAGCGCAGCACGCAGATTCCCATGCTCCGCGTCTAGACGCTTTAACCGTGAGGTCATATTAGTGCGGTCATCGAGCAGACCTGTTGCCTCTGCAAGTTGCAAATAATAGGCAACGTGTCGATCCTGCACCACTCTGTACTCGTCACTGGCAAGCAGCCGTTCTAGCGCATACTCGCGAATTGTCTCAAGCATCATCAGGCGCGACTCGCCGTCTTCGCCTGCTTGTTGGTGAAGCAAACTCTGATCCAGCAGCGAGACCAAGGCATCTAGGCTTTTGCCGCTTGTAGCAAGCGCTCGATCTACGCGAGAAGGATCAGCGGAAAGCGGCAGGCTTCCATCGCCGCAGATAGCCTCTGCTGCCTCCACAGTGCAGCCACCGACAAAGACCGCCAGCCGCATAAAAAGGGTTTGCAAGTGAGGTTCGAGCAGATGGTAACTCCAGCCGATGGTCCGTTGCAGCGTCTGTTGGTGTTCTGGGCGATCCAGCGCGCCGCTGGTCAACAGGGTAAGGCGCGCGCCAATCATGCTCGTCAAGCGTGTCAATATTGCTTGCGGCGTGAGCAGCCGAAGGCGGGCTGCCACCAGTTCAATTGCCAACGGCAAACCATCCACGTAAACACAAAGTTCAGCTACCGCATGCGTATTGGCAGAAGTAAGTTGGAAATTAGGAAGAGCTGCCTGGGCACGCTGAAGAAAGAAGCCCACGGCAGGATAGTCCGCAAGTTTCTCCAGGTTGGGCAGCGGAAACAGAGGCGGCAATGCCAATGGCTCCACAGCAAAAATCTCTTCGGCGCGCAGGTGTAGAACTCGACGGCTGGTCACCAACAGCTTCAATCGTGGGCAAGCCGCGAGCAATTCAGCTAATTGCGGAGCCGCGGAAATGATTTGCTCAAAGTTATCGAGAACTAGTAGGATATGCCTCTCGAGAAGCCTCTGCTTCAAATGTTCGTACAACAGTGCCGAACCACTTTCATGGAGGCCAAGTGCCTCTGCAATGCGGAGAGGCACAAGGTCTGGTTCGTGAATCGCCGTTAGGTCTACAAAATAGACGCCATCTGTAAAATGTTCTTGAAGGTCACTTGCCACCTGAATTGCCAGAGTCGTTTTCCCGACGCCACCAGCCCCAATTAGCGTCAGCAGACGACAGGGTGCGCTTGTCAAACGCTGGGCGATGGCTGCCTGCTCCTTCTGACGCCCCACCAACGGGGTCGCTATCCCCGATAAACCGGTCAGAGTTTTAGGCAGGACAGTGGGCAGAGATGACAAAGGTGTACCATCTTTTTCACTTTCATCTGTTCCATTTGCACCGGTTCCATTCGCACCTATCTCACTTACACGTAGCCTCGGCTGTTGTATAAAATCTTTAGGCGCTACCCGCTCTTTGTCCCCTGCACTGCCTATTTTCTGGACAGAAAATTTGCCTGAGTAGATTTGCTCAGCCAACGCTGCTGTCTCCGCTTCGACCTCAACGCCCAACTCTTCACGCAGCACACGGTGACAAGTCTCATATTGAGCTAATGCCTGGTGTACCAGACCGCGCATTGCCAGGAGCCGCATAAGTTGGCGGTGCGTCTCCTCCCGATAGGGATCTAGCGTTAGCTGATGCGTCGCATACCGGTGTGCCTCTTCATACTCACCATTCGCTTCAAGGGCTAGAGCTAGATGGTTCAGGGTCAACATCATACGCTGGTTCAACACCTCGCGGCGTAGTGTCAGCCATTCTTCAAAGTACGGCGCATCCGCCAAACCAAAGCCAGCCAGCAGTTCACCACGGTATAACCCCACGGCTTGCCGCAGCCGCGCAAGACACTCTGCACAAGCAGCCAACTCATTGTGAGCATGTCGTTCGCTCTCAACCAACGCCACTTGAAATTGCACCGCATCAACAACCAGGTGCATTGAATCAATTTGCACCGTGTGTTGGTCAAGGATTATCAAGTGGTTGGTCAACCCTGCTTCGGCGTGGTCAAGCGTCTGGCGCAAGCGGTAGAGGGTCTGGCGCAGATTCTTTAACGCCACGACTTGGGGCACTTCAGGCCAAAATTGTCCCGCCAAGTGCTCGCGCCGGTGCGGTCGATCTGACTCTAGGGCAAGATAAATCAACAGTGCGCGGACTTTATCGGTTGGAAAATGGGAGATGTTGACACCATTCACCGTAATGGTCAAGGTGCCAAAGAGGAGGACTTTGACTTGTTGCATACACATTTATCCGGAAGAAAATGCACAACAACGCGCCGGTTACACAGCTAACTTCAGAAAGCCAACAATCTCTCAACTTTGAATACGTTCGGGAGTCATATTAATGACTTGATTGTAAATGTATCCTTACACAATCGCAAGCCTCTTTTGCATCAATCCTACCTCTGTGACGATTTTGATCCATCTTTGAGACGATTTTCCTACCTACATGAGACGAATTTGAGACGCAGCCTCACTATATTTAGCTCACCGCCACAAGAATCGAATATGGGCTTTTGTCGAAGGAGGAGCAGGTGACAGTCTTTGACCAGATTACTCGTCCGTTCAGTTGGTTGCGTACACTCAACTCGCGCACTGCCATCGTTGTACAAAAAGCAACAGAGGCAATACCCACGACTGCAACAGTTGAACATGCGACCAAACCAGCACAACAGGTACAGCTAACCGAAAATGGCATCAAGCTACCTTGCAAGATGAACGCTGCCTGCTATCAAGAGGTGTTGGCAGTAGTCCTAGATGTCCACGCCACCAAGAAAGAGGAAACCGAGGGGCAGGAGTTCGTATTGGATCTGAGTGACGTCGAGCAGCTAGATTTAACAGG
This sequence comes from Anaerolineae bacterium, assembly GCA_038324715.1. Classification (GTDB taxonomy): domain Bacteria; phylum Chloroflexota; class Anaerolineae; order Caldilineales; family Caldilineaceae; genus QEUY01. The sequence goes on from JBBQIG010000456.1 coordinate 3,193, forward strand.
GATATTTGCACTACACTGCATTGCGATGGTGATGCGTGGCGAGACAATTCCCGATCCAGCCAACGGGTGGAGCACGCTGCGCACCGCGGCAGAACGAAATTTGGCCGCGGGCAGACAAGAGAACCTGAAGGTATCAAACCCTTCCGCACCCATCGAAGCGTTGTTGCGAGCGAATCACTTTGATCGTGTGCTGATCATCGAGTCGCAAAGCAATCCAAATCAACAATTCTCATAGTCCATCGACAAAGAGATTTGTTGCTCTATAAAGTCTATACGCGAGTGATGTGCTGGTGATGTCCAATGGCAGGAAGCGACTCAATTGCCGCGGGTTTTGGAAAGGGAAAAAGGATGTCCACCTTCAAACACTTTAAACGTGCAACCATACAATGGTTGGTTCAGGGCTATCAACGCCACACGATGCGACAGGCTACAATCCAGGCGTACCGCACCTTCACCCGCCAACATCCTCAATGGGTAGCAGAGCTCTTTGACGAACATTTTGTCTTGACGCATTTGCTGCCGCTGCTGCAAAAAGTCATTAGCACAGGTGAGAAGGTGACACCAGTGCAGGTGGCAGAATTGTGGGCACGACAAATCGCTGTTTTGCCGAGCTTGCGCCAAAAGCACACGGTGAAAATGACGCCTGCCGCCACCGCTTTCTTGTACATGGTGGCAGACGAATTGGCAGAAAATCACGTGGGTGTAAATGCCGCGTTTCTGGTCGAGACGGCAGCTAGGTAAGGCTCTAAACAACGGTGATATTTTTCTGCTTACCAATGATTCGTATACAAGTACAGACAAGGAATAATCCATCATGATGATGCCACAAGATTGGGAGAGAGTCGCCGCAGAACAAGCGCGTTCCTGGGAAGCAGAGAGAGTGCATCGCCAGTTGCTATCAGAAATCCCACACCAGCCTCCACGCTGGCAGCGATGGACAGGGGACATAATGATGCGGATTGGCACTTGGTTGATGAACTGGGGCAAACAGATGGCACAGCATGAATATGGCAAGGCGCGCCCCACTTCCCTCCCTGTCAATTAGTACGCTAGGAAGAAGAAAACCTAAGCTATAGACAACTCAATTAAACATTGGAGAAGGGGAAGGAAAAGCAAGGTTATCCAGCAGCGAACAAGGAAAGCGAGTCGAGTTGAGATGGTGTTCAAAAGCAGCAGCCAAGAGGTTCAGTTTGGCATGACGATGATATGGCTGACAGCCTGGCGGCTCTGCAGAATGTGCTGGACTGCGGCCCCAATGCCAAGTGGCTCTATCCCCTAACAAGAGAATCGGTTGCTTGGGATAGGTCTCTAAGAGACGCAATAGGAACAGAGCAGAGACATCCCCATTCATCATCTTATAGACCCGCACATAGAGTTGAGCGAACAGGTGCGACAGCTCAATCCTAGAGGTACAGGGCGAAAATCTATAAGGTGAACAGCTATAAGGCGAACGTCAAGATGAACTTGCCAACTCTTTCAAAACACCCATCAACAACTGCGTCAAGCGCGGCACGATGATCGTTCCTGCCGCCTGAACTTCCTCATGGGTCGGCTCGGTCTCTGCATCCAACAGATCAATCGCAGTATTAGTGATGGTACTCACCGCCAGCACCTCCATGCCTGCGTGGTGGGCAATCACCGCTTCAGGCACAGTACTCATGCCCACAGCATCCGCACCCAGCGTCCGCAACATACGGATTTCGGCAGGGCTCTCAAAGGTAGGACCAGATAAGAAGCAGTAGGTTCCCTGACGCAATGGCAAGCCCTTCTCTGCCCCCACTCGTTTTGCCAGATC
>JBBQIG010000457.1:0-4980 GCA_038324715.1 Anaerolineae bacterium
TTGCCAATGGCCTCCTCAATCTGCCAACCTGTTAAGGTCGCTGCCACAGCGTTCATCCAGACCACGCTGCCGCGTGCATCTGAAGCAATAACGCCATCGCCAATGCTGGCGAGGGTAATGCGTAGCGACTCACTCTGCTCATAAATCGTTCGGCGCGCGTTGTCTAAGGTGTGGACAAGCCACAAAATAGCTGTTGAAACGATGAGAAACGTACCAAGTTGGAAAAACTGTACGTTAGTCAAACGTAAGAACAGGCCCAGTGGTGGCAAGATCCACACATCAACGGCAAAGAATGAGAGAAAAATGGAGAGAATTCCTGCGCGGAAACCTCCCCAAAGTGCAGTGAAGATAACAGCGAGGAAGAAGAACGTAAAGGGCGCGCCGGTACGAATTGGAGGCAGCAGCCAGGAGATCCCCAAGGCGACTGCCACGGCGACAACGGCGATTCCATAACGCACGAACCAAGGCTTGCCGGTGCTTATCGTCGGTCTGTTACTCGCTCTACTATGGGGCAATGAAAGCATCTATACGTACCCTCTTGAATCGTCAATATGAACTTAGCCAGTCATCAGGCACTTGCCTCAATAATAACCCAGCCAGAGACTTCTGTGCTTCCGGCTGGGTACGATCTTGCATATTACTCTTGGTCCCGATTGCGCTGGATCTCCTTCCATGCAATCGGGCTAACCTCATCGTGACGGATTTGGCGCGTGGAGAGCCGGTCAATGCGCATGATCAAGCGGCATGCCGGGTCGGGGCAGGTGACGCGTGTATCGGTCTCCATCCAGTCGGCGGGGTGGCTGCGTCGTTGTTTGGCGGGCAGCAGCGGAATCGCCGCCTGCAACGCATAGAGACAAAAGCTTGCGCCATCGGGCAAACTCAGCTTGCCACTCCGTAAATAGACCACATCTCCCACCGCCATTGTGCAGGTGCAATGGCCTTCGATTGCCTCCACTACCAACGCCAAGTCATAGAGTTCAAATTGATCGCTGCTCATGCAAATTTTCTCGTTTATACAGCTCGAAAGCGTGGTGCAACTGCTTGGGCAAAGAGTTCCAGCCCGGCTGGATCGGGTGCATCCATGAACCAGAAGAGAAAGTGACTAATCCCCAGGTCAACATAGCTCTGCACTTGGGTAGCGACTTGATCGGGCGTGCCAATGATCCAGGCATCGCGAACGCTTTGCGGCAATTCATCGGTTGCACCCGACAAAAAGCTGTCGAGTCCATCGGGTAGCTTGGCTCCTGCCCCGCTTGGCTCCAAGCTGATGATCTGTTGCAACGAGGCGCGTACGCCTGCAACATCTGGCGCGATTAAAATTTGTGTCTCGAGGCTGCGCTCCAACTCGTCAATAGAGCGTCCCTCGTTGGCACAGGCCGCGGCCAAAAGCTCCAAGCGTCGCTTCACTTCATTATAACCCACAGGGACGGTATTCCATCCTTGCCCATAACGGGCACAGGCAGCGAGAATCGACGGGTGTGCCTCACCAAACCAAACAGGTGGGTGCGGCTTTTGCACGGGCAGCGGCATATTGACTGCACCTGTCACCTGGAAGAACTTGCCCTGGTGTGTCAGTGGCGTATCCGCAGCCCACAGTTTTAGCGTCAATTCCAGCCCGTCAACGACCTCCTCCATGCGCTCTTCCATCGTGTCAGGATAATGCAGCCCATAGGCGTGATGCTCACGTTGTCCATAGCCGCCATCGACAAAGTAGATAAAGCGCCCCTGGCTTAGATGATCGAGGGTCGAGGTCATCTTGGCGGCAAGCGCTGGATTGCGGAAGAAGTGTCCCTGGTGGATCATGCCCAAACGTGCGCGTTTTGTGGAACCTGCCAGCGCAGAAAGTGTTGTCCAGCCTTCCATAATTGCTTCATCTCGCCCCAGCATAAGATGATCTGCAACCCACAAGGAGTCATAGCCTAACGCATCGGCCTTTTGCCCTAGTTGGAGCGTCTTCACTGGATCGAGTTGGGGATAGTTGGGGGTGCGAAAGAAACGTGCACCGGGTGCGGCAAAGATTGGCAAGCAAAAGCCAAATTGAACTGTGTGCATAAATTCGCCTATTTTCGTTGCTTGGAATTCTATTTGTTACTTGTTATGACTTGTTTGAAAAGTTAAACTGCTTGATCAAGTGCTGCACTGGCTCATCTCGTAGCACGCGCAGTACGTTGTTCCATATCTCCAACGAATCGTGGATGTGTGTCCAATGCCCTTGCCATGCGGTGTGGGGTGTGAGGATGACATTGTAGTTGGGATCCATATGCAGCTCGTGCAGTGGGTCATCCACTGGCAGCGGCTCTTCTGGGAAGGCATCAATGGCCGCACCGCCGATGCGATGGGTGCTCAATGCCTCGAACAAGGCGTCATGTTGAACGAGTTTGCCGCGTGCGGTGTTGATAAAGAGTGCATCCCGCTTCATCAAGCCAAACTCATGCACGCCAATAATGTTTTCCGTCTGCTCATTCAGCGCCAACTGTACACTCACCACATCCGACTGACTAAAGAGTTCTTCCCATTCGACATAGCGCACCTTGTACTCTATTTCCAACTCGGGAAAGCGCATAATGTCCCAATAGACGCACTCCATGCCAAAGACTTCAGCCATTTTCGCCATCGGTCGCGCAATTTCACCAAAGCCCAGCAACCCCAGCTTTAGCCCGCGTACCTTGCGCACGCCAGCCACAATTCCCCATCCTTGGGTCAGGTAGGCGCGTTCATCCATATAACGTTGTTGCTGGGGCAGGCGCTTGAGCAAGGCGAGCACCAGCGCCCATCCATGTTCTGCCACCACCAGGTAATTCGTCAGGGGTGTGGCAGCGACAGGCACGCTCATCTCTTGGGCAGTTGGAATGGAAATGCCGCGATAATCCCAGCCCAGATGCTGGATTAGACGCAACTTCTCGCCCCGTTGCAACACCTCTGGGGGCACATTGTTCTTGTGTACCACCAAAAAATCGGCATCATCAATCTCGACAGCCAACTCTTCCACCGTCGCAACGTGACGCAGATGAACATTATACTCTTTGAATAGTTCGGCAAAGTCGGGCGCATGGGCACGACCGTCCGGGTCTTCCATCAGCAAAAAGGCTTGGGCTCGCAGTGACCACTCATCCCATGGGCGCACGCCCCACATGACATTGCCGACCTTATCCCACACAACGATCTTAATCGGCTCATTTTCGTTATGTGCCGTCATGGGTAGACTCGCTTTCCAGAGGTTAGGTGATTGCCGCCAAGGTGTTGAACTATGGCTGGTTGAAATCAAAAATGGCAACATGAACAGGGAGAATTAGAATCACGTAAATCTTAACTGTTTTGATAACAGAAATTATGGTAGCACACGGGAGGCGTGACGACAATCAAACCAACAATTGTGACAAAATTAGAATGACTCTCATGGTTCAATAATCGCGACCCGAATTACTTCTTGTGAATGAACGCCATCGTGGCTATAATGACGGGCGGTACAAACGCATCTAGCCTATATTTGTGTCCTACGTACCCTCTTAAGCTGTGCAGCAATTAAGTTGCAGCCTCCGGTCATGATGTACCCCGAAGATTGTAATTCGTAATTGTCCACACCACGAACTTATCATGCGGTCTGGGAGATTCCACTGGTGCGTCAACCAGAGATTAGTATTGCCTTTCAAACGGACAAGCCGATTTCGGCTTATGGTCCTCTGGCTGTGGCTGCGGAAGCCTATGGCTTTGACGGTGTCACAGTCTATAACGATATGCTCTATCAGCCGGCATGGCTGCCATTGCTGGAAATTGCCCGCGCCACGAAGCGAGTACACCTTGGTCCGGCGGCGGTCAATCCTTTTACCGGTCACCCCAGGAACATTGCCAGCGAAATTGCGCTGATCGATGAAGTGGCGCAAGGGCGCGCCTATCTGGGCATGGCGCGGGGCAGTTGGCTAGACTTTGTTGGCCTCCATCCCCAACAAGCCGTCACCGCCCTGCGCGAAGCGATGGAGTGCGTGCGTCATCTCCTGCGCCGCGATCCTGCGCCCTATGCCGGGAAGATTTTCCCAATTGCAGGCGGAGATGTGTTGCGCTGGGAAATTTTGCGGGCGGACATCCCCTTCTTGCTCGGCAGTTGGGGGCCAAAGACCATTCAAGCTTGTATCCGCGAACTGGCCGAAGTCAAGATCGGCGGCTCCGCCAACCCTGACGTTGTGCCGCCCTATCGCCAGATCATCAACGACGCCGCCACCAAAGTGGGACGCGTCGGGGCGGAGATTGGCATCGTCGTCGGCGCGGTCACGGTGGTTGATCTGGATGGTGATCGCGCCCGCGCCCAAGCACGCCGCGAATGTGCGCTCTATTTGCCCGTGGTCGCCGAGCTTGACCCCAGTTTGCAACTCGATCCCGAATTGCTGGCGCGCATCCGCGCCGCGGCAGATCGCTATGCCTATGACGAAGCCGCCGCGCTCATCTCTGATGACCTGCTCTACCGCTTCGCCTTTGCCGGAACACCCGACGAAGTGGCCGAACATGCCGCGGCGGTCTTTGCCCAGGGCGCGGCGCGCGTCGAATTTGGCACGCCCCACGGCCTCACCCCCCAGGAAGGGCTGCGCTTGCTCGGTGAAAAAGTCTTGCCCGCCCTAAAGATGCGCGTATAAGTTGCAGTCGTATTGTGCATAATTACCTTGATAATTACAGCGCAAAATAAATGGTTGGGTAGAAACCTTCGAGCTTCCTCGAAGGTGTACACAGGAAATTGGTGGGTAGACGATACCGAAAAAGCCAATTTTCGCTGCAATAATTACCTTGTTCACCGTTAGACGTCTTGTCTATTCAAATTCAGGAGACTCTTAATTCATGGAGAAGAATCACACTACTGCCGCAGGTTTCCGCATGGATCGCCGTCGCTTTCTCCACCTATCCAGTTTGGTCGGTGTCGGTGCGGCGTCCGGCCTGCTGTGGGGTTGCGCGCCGACTGCGCCGGTACTTGAGTCAGGTGCGGCCCCCACTGCC
>JBBQIG010000458.1:0-4915 GCA_038324715.1 Anaerolineae bacterium
CGGACAAGGCAAGCTCAACATTAGCGGAGTTACAACTTCCTGTGGCTGTACAACTGCCCAGTTAGAAGAAACGACTCTTGCACCTGGGGCAGTTACCGATTTAACCGTCACCTTTGACCCGCAAGCCCATCCAGAGCTTTACGGGCCATTGCTGCGCATGATCTATCTTCAGAGCAACGATCCGGCGCAGCCTGAAGTAGAAGTACCTGTCTCTGTTAATATTCTTGAACCTAAGGAGCAATGATCATGCGTTCTCATGCTACCGCCCATCCGCCGCACGGCACACGGCGATCGTCTCGACGCCCCAATGACCGCACTGTCATCTTGGTGATGGCAGGCATCACGGTGCTCATTCTGGGTTTTATGGCTTTTCTGAACTGGACATCGAACCGCGCTTCCACCTCTGTTGCGTCAGCCACCACCATTGATGCCGCAACTCTGTTGCCATTGGCTGCTCCGGTCAATCCCGTCATGGGTATTCATGATATGAACAACATGCCCGACAACAACAATATCCACCCGCGCACATTGGACGCGGATGAGCCACAGCCCAATGCAGACTTACCCTTGTCGCGCTGGGATTGGGGTGCAATTCCAGCCATACCACTAGTGGCACAGACCTTTCCGATCCAGAACACGGGCAATCAACCGCTGTTGATTACAAGTGTGGTCACCAGTTGTGGATGCACCACAGCCTCGCTGAGTAGCAGTGTCATTCCACCAGGCCAGCGTGCAGACCTCAAAGTAGTTTTTGACCCAAACTTCCACGAGACATCCGGTCCAGTCATGCGGCTCGTCTGGTTGCAGACAAATGATCCTGACTTACCACTGGTCGAGATCCGCCTGGATGCCAACGTGATACCCTAGCAGAATACTTTAGTTTATAGCGCGGATCATGCTATGATCGAGTAATGTGATACAGGATAGTTGAGCGTTTGCCACCCGCGAGAGAACGTTATCCTCGCGGGTAGGAGATGTTTTTGAGGAGAGGTAACTTGCACATTGAGATGCAGCACCTGTAGAAGACGGGAGTCAGAGATGAACCAATCCGCCGTGAATTCCGAAGAAGATGATAGCGCACGAGCAATTACTGTACTCTTAGCAGACGACCACGCCGTGGTGCGCAAAGGAATTCGTGACTTTATCGACGAAGATCCAGCATTTCAGGTTATCGCGGAAGCGAGCGACGGTGCCGAGGCGTGGGCATTGTTGGCACACCAGCAGCCTGATGTGGCGGTGCTTGATATTCGCATGCCCCATCTCACAGGTGTGGAGTTGACTCGCCGTATCAAGGAGCAGTATCCTCAAATACGGGTGCTGATTCTCACGGCGTACGACGATGAACCTTATGTGCTGGCGTTGCTGCGTGCGGGGGCAGACGGCTATATTTTGAAAACCGCAGATAGCCGCGAACTATTGGCTGCTGTCAAACAGGTCTATGCCGGGAAGAGCTTTATCGACCCAACCATTGCCTCATCTCTCATCACAAATTCGCTGAGATCAATACCAGTCGATCAACTCACTGACCGTGAATTAGAGGTAATTCGCGGCGTAGCAAAGGGCTGGACCAACCGCGAAATTGCGCAGCAACTTGCGATCAGCGACCGTACCGTACAAGGCCACCTCGCCAATATCTTTACAAAGTTACATGTCTCCTCACGTACCGAAGTCGTGACGGTTGCCCTGCAACGGGGTCTGATTTCTCTTCCAAACGCATAGATGAGCGTGCGTCCATATATCTACTATCTGCCGCCAATAGGACGAAGAGGTTAAATTATGTCGCGTCCTCACTTGCCACGCCGCCCGTTGGGTCTTCCGGCTCTCAATAGCCTGCGCGTACAACTCATTCTCTGGATTGCCCTTCCTGTAGCGGTCAGCCTGCTCGCCATCTCTATGGCGGAAATTCGGGGACACGAACAGGCGATGACGCGAATGGTCCAGCAGCAGACAGACCTTGTGGCTCGCTCATTAGGTGTGCTCATTGATGCCCACATTGATCAACGCCAAGGTCTCTTACTTCAACTTGCTGGTGAACACGTGGCTGGGAATGGGCAGCGCGCGGAAGTCGAACCGGCTTTTGCCGCAGGGCTGACTTTAATCGAACCTACCAGCAGCACACCCGAGCCAAGACCGTCTTGGGCGGCCAGCAATGCCGTGATAGCCCTGGCTGACGAGGTACGTACTGGGCAGGTACCCGGCCTCGCTACTATTTATGATGAAGCTAGCGAGGCATGGTTGTTGGTGCAAGCTGTTCCAATTTTCGCGAGTGAACAAAGCCCTAGCGCGGCACTGATGGGTGCCGAACGAGTGTCAGAATTGATCACAAGCCATTTGATAGCAATGCTCGATCCTGCGTTGATAGACGAGGTGCGGCTGACAACAGCCGATGGAGCGTTGTTGTTCGCCCAGACAGTGGACGCTACTACTGGTGACAAGCTTGCGGTCGACCCCGCGCATGATGGGCATGGTCTAGCACAATGGGTTACCGGTCGAACCACGATTTTGCCCACAGGTTGGCAGGTGACAGTGGTAAAGGATTGGCGTGACCTGGTGCCACCCATATTGACTTTTGGCAACACCGCCCTCGTAATCGTTGTCGTGGCGACAATCCTCTCATTGATCTCGGCCTACTTTGGCCTGCGTAACATTGTCTGGCCATTGCAAAGATTGGATCATGCAGTAGCACAGGTCGGTTGGGGCAATTACAGTGCCATTCAACGGCCAGTAGGCGGCGTCAGCGAAATTGAAGAGTTACATCTGGCGCTGGCACGCATGACGGAGCAGATCCGCCAGTATCAGCAAGAACTCCAAAGCTATATTGGAGCGATGACGTTGGGCCAAGAAGAAGAACGACGCCGGCTGGCGCGCGACCTCCACGATGGTACAGTCCAGGATCTCATCGCCCTCAATCAAAGCGCCGAGATGGTAGAGCGGGAGCTAACGCGTGATGCTCAACGTGCTACCACACGTCTGCAGGATTTGCGCCCGCAGATCACGGCGATCATTGATGGTTTGCGCCGGCAGATCCATGCGCTACGTCCCCTCTATTTAGAAGACCTAGGCTTTATCCCTGCATTGGAAATGCTTGTGCGTGATATCGGACAGCGACATCAACTGGCGGCAGAGTTTGCCGTGACAGGCAATATTGAAGCTCAACCCTCCTTGCCCATTCAAATCAGCATATTTCGCATTGCACAAGAAGCACTGCAAAATGTGGTTAAACATGCTCACGCCACGCGAGTGGCTTTGAGCCTCAACATTGAGGATAACTATCTCACCTTACACATCACTGATAATGGCTCCGGCTTTGCCATGCCGGAGCGTCCTACCTATTTGGCACAAGAAGGGCATTTTGGCCTGTTGGGAATGAAAGAGCGTGCACAACTCCATAGCGGTGCACTCCAAATCGAGAGCCAAGCGGGGCAGGGCACGACGGTCAGTGTTCGTCTTCCTCTCCATGAGCTATCCACTACCCCACCACTCTCTGCACAATTTGCTACGTAACCAAGTTGCGGCGCAACCAATGCATAAAGAGCCATGCACAGGAGGTGCTGGTAGCAATGATGCCGCGGAAGCATGAAGCCAACAGTATATCCCACCGCATGTTCACCTGGATTTCTAAAGCTTTCGTCGAATCCCCATTAGGCCATTGTGCCTACTACGAATGCGCAATTGATCGCGAGACGGCTGTTGGCTATGCCGTTATAGTAAGGATAATCGACCAGGTATATTCCGGGAGAAGTGGTGGCAAAGACTGATTGAGAGTGACGTATCATTTCAAGGAGCAACAAAACATGTTGAAATCAAATGGATTTAATGTGCGCCTTACACGCGGTGTTGTGGTAACAGTCCTGCTCTTGTTGATCACTGGTACCCTAGCCATTGGTAGTTTCTTGCCAGTCAAAGCTGCCGCGCCAGCTCAAGCGCAGGACGCTACACCCACCCCTGGCAATATGATGGATAGTGACATGATGGGCGAGAGGATGATGAACGGCGACATGTCCATGAGCGAGATGGGTACCATGATTGACCAGATGATGGCACAGATGAACAGCATCATGGGAACGATACCAGTGACAGGTACAATACCCATGTGCGGCATGCCGACCATGACGGGTGCTATGCCCATGGCGGGCATGATGCCGACGACTAACACCCTGCCTATATCCGGCACTATGTCCATGTCTGATATGGGGATGATGATGCAGATGATGGGCATGATGCAGATGCAGATGGGTTGCATGCAGATCATGATGGGCACCATGATGTCGGGTGGCATGATGGATGGCGGGATAATGGGCGAAGGTTTGAAAGAGGAGAATGCTACCCCTGAAGCAACGCAGGCCGCGCCAGCAGTCACCGCCACTGTCGAACCAAGTGCCACCGCCACAGTCTCCGAGAGCAGTGAGAGCAGCGAGCCAGAAGTTGCGGCAAGTGATTCTGATCGTCCGACCCCTGTCCTTGCCCCAACGCCTCAAAGTGCAACTGCCGGAGCAGTGACTATCGAAGCCATTCCTCTGCCCGCTGAGAAACTGCTGGAGTTTGCCTTCGCCATTACTTTGGAGACACATTCAGTAGAGTTGGATTTCGACTTGGCCGAGCGAGCAACACTCATGATTGGCAAAGCTAACTTTCCTGCCACCACTTGGGAACATGATGCTCCTAACGGCCATCATGTGGTTGGAACGCTGAACTTTACCATCGACCAGCCAGCCTATGCTGCGCTAGCTGAGGTAGACGAAGTGACGCTTGAACTGCGAGATATAGACGGACAGCTAGTAACGCTGGGTTTTGCAGTCGACGAAAAGTAAAACTACAAACTCATCAACCACCGCACCCTATCATTCTCATGTCGCTGGATTTATCCCTGGATGCGGCGGTACTGCTCTCTACAAGGCCACTCTGGTAAAATGCC
>JBBQIG010000459.1:0-4879 GCA_038324715.1 Anaerolineae bacterium
AATCATCCCTGTGCCCAATGATTACAAGGGCGGCAAGGCCATGGTCAGCGTCAAGTACCTGATCTGGGACCACGACCAGGGTGGCAAGCAAGGTGGACCTGACGGTTTAGATTGGGACTGGGCATCCATGGGTGTCAAGCCTGGTGCTGCTGGCGACCAAGCCTACTATGTCAACGGCTATGTCCGTGGCGAATGGGCCGAATTGACCCAGACAATTGAATTGGGTTGGGCCAACGACATCATGGTCCTGATTCAGGGTCAATCCCCAAGCGTCTTGAACAGCAACATCTACTTCGATGACGTGAAGATTGCCTTTATCAGTGCTGATGGCTCTGCCTCAACATACCTCTCTGACTGCACCACTGCCGAGAGCATCAAGTAAGTAAGTTATATAGTCCGGCTTGCCGGATTTGATGTAAAGGAAAGAGCCGCTTCCGCAAGGAGGCGGCTCTTTCCTTTGCGTTTGGGTGAAAAATTATAGCCCCATAAAAACCTTCGAGGAAGCCGGGAACCCTTTGGGTGGCTTCCTCGAAGGTGCATCTATATCCTATTATTGTAGCAACTAACCTGGCTGAATTTATGCTGTGACTAGCTCGGTTTGCGAGGGAATGGGCGTGAAGTCGGTTGTTTGTAGATAGGCGCTCATCTCCTGTTGCGCTCGCTCGGCATAGGCTGCATAGCGGTTGGCTTTGCCCCGAATTTGTTCTTCCATCTGCGGTAATATCCCCATGTTGGCCTTCATCGGCTGGAAGTTATCCGGCTCGGCATGGGTGATGTAATGCAACAGCGCACCAATCATGGTTGATTGTGGTAGTTCTAGCAGCGGTTGGCCTTGCGTAAGACGCGCAACGTTGATACCCGCAACTAGCCCACCCATTGTGCTGCCTACATAACCTTCTGTCCCCGTAATCTGTCCAGCGAAGAAGAGATCTGGACGCTTGCGGCATTGCAATGTGGGGTGGAGCAATGTGGGGCTGTTGACAAAGGTATTGCGGTGCATCTGACCCAGGCGCACAAATTCTGCATCACGTAAGCCCGGAATCATTCGCAAGACCTCTTCTTGCGCACCCCAACGCATGTTGGTCTGGAAGCCCACCATGTTATAGAGCGTGCCTGCCACATTGTCCTGGCGTAACTGCACCACGGCATAGGGACGCTTGCCTGTACGCGGGTCACGCAGCCCCACAGGACGCATTGGCCCAAAGGAGAGCGCCTTGATATCGCGTCCTGCCAACACTTCGATGGGCATACAGCCCTCAAAATAGCGTTCCAGTTCTTTCTCAAATTCTTTGAGTTGAATCTTGGGCGCTGCAACAACTGCGGCTACAAATGCCTCATACTCTTCACGGTTGAGGGGGCAGTTGATATAGTCGCCTTCTTCTGGGCCAAGATCGCTGCTTTTGTCATAGCGACTGGCGCGAAAGGCAATCTCCATGTCTATGCTATTCATCTCCACAATGGGAGCCATTGCATCATAGAAATAGAGGTACTGTTGGCCGGTCAATTCCTGAATTTGGCTTGTGAGCGCATCGCTGGTCAGCGGCCCCGTGGCAAGAATGGTTGGCCCTTGGGGGATCTCTGTGGCTTCATCGCGGACAAGTTCGATGTTGGGGTGGCTGCTGATGAGCGATGTAACCTCGGCAGCGAACTCATCACGGCTCACCGCCAACGCACTACCTGCTGGTAGCGCATGCTTGAAGGCTGTGGCGATAATCATGCTGCCCAAGGCAAGCATTTCATTTTTGAGGATTCCCAGCGCACGGTCGGGCTGGGTGCTGCCCATTGAGTTGCTACAGACCAGTTCCGCTAGGCGATCACTGGTGTGGGCTACGGTCGGGCGCACAGGGCGCATCTCGATGAGGCGAACGTGGAAACCGCGGTTGGCAAGCTGCCATGCGGCCTCACTGCCTGCTAATCCACCGCCAACGACTGTGACAGTCTGACCGGGTCTGCTCTGGGTGGATTCAGTCTGGGGCATGGCTCATGTTTCCTTCCTGATGATAAACCAGGGTGATCATCAACGAGATCATCACCCTGGGAGTTCGCTAGTCTTATGATTGTAACGCAGCGTATTGGTAGGGTCAACTTCGTCAGAGCGATTGGATTATCCGTTCAATCGGTGCAAGTGAGCGTTGATTTTGAATTAACATTTGCATAACGATATATTGCCTTGTGTTGGTGAGAGATGACAGGTTGGACGGAGGCATGGCACATGCTATGATTGCAGACGTAGTACGCTATCAAACACTGAGCCGGGACACGCATGTGTGTCTGTTAATAAGCTGTATCTGCCAGTAGAGGATGGAACCCATGAACCCAATTGATATCATTGTCAAGAAGCGTGACGGCGGTGAACTGTTGCCAGCAGAAATTGACTTCTTTGTGCAAGGTTTTACGCAGGGGCGCGTTGCCGATTATCAGGTGGCGGCATGGGCGATGGCGATATACTTTCAGGGGATGAATGATGCCGAGACTACGGCATTAACAGAGGCGATGGCGGCAAGCGGCGATCAGTTTGATTTGCATGATTCGCTGCCGCCTGGAACTGTGGTTGTGGATAAACATTCCAGCGGGGGAGTGGGCGATAAGACAACCTTGGCTGTGGGGCCAATTGTGGCGGCATGTGGACTGCCTGTGGGCAAGATGAGCGGGCGTGGCTTGAGTTTTACGGGTGGCACCATCGACAAGCTAGAGAGCATCAGGGGATGGAGTCCAGACCTAAGTGAAGCACAGTTTCGTCGCCAGCTACGTGAGATTGGGTTGGTGATTGCGGGGCAGACCGCCGACCTTGCACCTGCCGACAAAACGCTCTATGCCTTGCGCGATGTGACAGGAACCGTCCCCAGTTTGCCTTTGATCGCCAGCAGTATTATGAGCAAAAAGCTCGCTGCGGGGGCCGATGCGATTGTGCTGGATGTGAAATGTGGGCATGGGGCATTTATGGAGACGTTGGATGATGCTGATGCGCTTGCAAAGCTTATGGTTGCCATTGGCGTGCGCGCTGGGCGTAAGGTTGTGGCGCTGATTACGCAGATGGATCAACCCTTGGGTAATGCGGTGGGCAATGCGTTGGAAGTTGAAGAAGCAATTGCCACGCTGCGTGGACAGGGGCCCAGAGATTTTCAGACATTAGTGGAGCAAGTAGCTGTAGAGATGTTGCAATTAGGCTCTCCCCAGGGCACAGTACTCACTGCTGAAGCGGCGCGTGTGCAAGTGCGTGAAGCGATTGCTTCTGGTGATGCGCTGGCAAAGTTCCGCGCCTTTGTCGTGGCACAAGGTGGTGATGGCGCGTTGGTGGATGATCCCAGAGGTTTGCCCCATGCACCTTTTGCGCTAGATGTGTCTGCCCCGCGCGCGGGCATTGTACAGGCTGTAGATTCGCGGGCAATTGGGTTAGCTGTGGTGGCGCTGGGGGGTGGACGCCGTAAAAAGGGCGATGCGATTGATTACGGCGTTGGTGTGATGGTTCATGCAAAGGTTGGCGATGCAGTAGAAGTGGGTGCGCCACTTTGCACGCTCTATGCAGCCAGCCAAGAAGCCGCCCAACAAGTGATGGAGCAGATTGTGGGGGCTTATCGAGTGAGCGATGAAGAAAGGGCTGCGCTACCCATTGTCTATAAGCGGATTTCCGTGGAAGATGTGGGGCGTGATGTGCCTCATATAAAGTTAGCGTAAAGTTGCCGGGGAATCATCCTGCGGCGAATCCCCGCAGGTACTGTTCTTACCAAACTGTGTGCAGGCGTTCGGCAACAATGCTGCGATAGAGTGTGACCGTCTGCTGGGCAATTGTGTTCCAACTATATTGTTGGCTGACCTGTGCATGGGCTTGCATGCGACGCACGGATGCCGCCGCCGGATCTTCAAAGAGCCGGCTAACGGCCCAACCAATGCTCTCTGGGTTATTGGGATAAACAGTGAGTCCATTAATTCCATGTTTAACGACTTCACCCAAGCCTCCCACATCTGACGCAATCACGTTGCAGTCCAAAGCCATTGCTTCCAGTGCCACAATGCCAAATGGTTCATAGAGGCTGGGGAAGATGGCAGCATCAACCACCTGATAGAGCCAATCGCGCTGTTGATCGGTCACATAGTCGAGGAACTGCACGGCATGCTCCACTGTAAGTTCATTGCTCAGTGGAGAGAGATGGCGGCTGTTGCGTCCTGCAATCAAGAGGCGAGTGCTGGGAAACTCCTCAAGAATTCCTGGCATAGCACGGATTAGCACATGCAGCCCTTTTTCATGGACGATGCGCCCCACAAAGAAGAGGAGGCGTTCGCCATTGGGTGCATATTGGGTACGCAACGCAAGCTGTTTGGCAGGAGGACAGATATGGAGTTGGTCTTGGTCAATGCCATTGGGAATGATGATAACCTTGTTCAGCGGCGTGCCAAAGTAGCTATTGAGTTCAGTTGTCATGAAATGGCTACAAACGACCACGCGCCATGCCTCATGACAAAGCTGTGCCTCTAGTCCATTGATGTGTTTGCTGGTATTGCTGGGCAGAAAGCCTTGGTGTCTGCCGCGTTCAGTGGCGTGTACGGTGACGAGGAGGGGGATTTTGAACTCATATTTAAGTTGTACCCCTGCTACCCCTGCCAGCCAATCGTGGACGTGGATGAGGTCAAAAGGTTTGCTTTCGGCCAGTTGACGAACATGGGTGACAAAATGGTGATTATTGCTAATCACGGTATTGTACATATCCACCGGGTCAAAGGGATCGATATCAAGGCGATGGATGGTGACACCCTCGCCCATTCGCTCAATTGGCGCGCCTCCCGCATAGCGGCTGGTCACTACATCGATTTGCAGCGGGCCATAGTGCTCCTGCAGTTCACTGAATGCAGGAATCAATCCAGCTACATGTTTGCCCATACC
>JBBQIG010000460.1:0-4879 GCA_038324715.1 Anaerolineae bacterium
GCTTACCCTCCTTTGTAAAGGTGTCCGGCGGTTTGGTTACTACAGAGGTGGCGTTCCTCAGAAGCTGAATATAAAGATTCAGCAAGCCGGAACCAAGAGGGAAATGATGGAATACCGAAATTTGGGAAGCACCCAACTTCAGGTCTCAGCACTTGGCTTTGGCTGTGGCGCTGTGGGCGGCATCTTGGTCAAAGGCGACCGGCGCGAAATGGTACGCGGGGTCGAACGCGCCATTGAATTAGGCGTCAACTATTTTGATACGGCTGCGATCTATGGCGATGGCATGTCAGAGGCTAATTTAGGCTTGGTCTTAGAAGAATTAGGCGCTGAGGTCATTGTCGGAACGAAAGTTCGACTCCTGCCTGAAGAGATGGGAAATATTGAGCAGGCGGTATTCAATTCCGTGGAGAAGAGTCTGAAACGGCTTCGACGCGACTCTGTTGACCTGATTCAATTGCACAACCCTGTGACCATGCAACGGAATCCTGAACGACAATGGGTGAATGTTGAGGATGTCGTCACGACTATGAAGGCATTTAGTAAGCTTCAAGAGCAGGGCAAAGTGCGCTTCTGGGGCTTCAATGGACTTGGTGACAGTGAGGCATTGCACCAGGCTATCACAGGCAATGTGCATACGGTGCAGAGTTGTATCAACCTGCTCAACCCCACGGCAAGCGTAAAGGCCCCGGAAGGGTTCACCTTTCAGGATTATGGTCAACTGATTCACAAAGCAGCACAGAATCAGGTGGGTGTCATCGCCATCCGCGTGTTAGCTGGCGGTGCATTGAGTGGTTCGTCTAACCGGCATCTCAATGCCGCCCAAGCCGTAGACCCCATTGCATCGAGCAAAAGTTTTATCGAAGATGTGGCGTTGTCTCAATGCTTCAATTTCTTGGTGGATGATGGGTATGCCAGCAGTCTAGTTGAAGCCGCCATCCGCTTTGTAATTGGCAAAATAGAGGTTTCAACCGCCGTAATTGGCATTTCAACCCTGGAACAGCTAGAAGAGGCTGTGGAATCTGCCAATAAAGGCCCTCTACCCGCTGAAGCCCTTGCACGTTTGGACGCGGTCTGGGCAGGCTTACCAACGTAAGAGACTCCAGGGTTATTGCCTGGAGTCTCTTACTATTACAAGATTATAAGTGGGTCCGGACTTTGTGGCTTCCCATGTTGCCGTGCTAAAGCGAAGGTTTCTATTCCTCTGCGCGCCCAGCTTCTCCGCCTACTCGGTCTGGTCGAGTTGTTGAGATTCCTTGTAGGAAGCCAACAAAGACCAAATCCTCATCGAGCGCACGGATTGCATGGTTTTCTGCTGGGTCAAAGATCAACAGCGTGTTGGGACCCACGCGTTGTTCTTCCTGGTCTCGACCACTGAATATTCCATGCCCCTGCAGAACGGTTACATAAAATGGCGAACTGGGTGCATTATGTTCGGCGATGCTTTGCCCTGATTTAAGGGTGAAGCGGAGAATCCGTCCGTGTGCATCGACAAATAGTGGTTCTGAGTAGGGACGATCCTCGTGAAACTTAAGTTGTTCTAAAAGTTGTACGGTTCTCATTTTACCCTTCCATAAGTGAGACTAACACTTCATTCGATTCTCGCATACATTGCTGGCTTTATCAACATAGGTCGTCCGCGCTTGTCTGCAAGCTCTTGAAGCAGAGTATGACTTTGGTGTAGGAAATCAAGAACTTGCTTCTGAAGAAACGACTACCGCCACACTGTTGCATCCTGCAAGCGGCGCAGTTGTAGCACGAAAGAATCCTCGTCTAACTCCACCATGCCATAGCTGATCGCCTCGCCTTGCTTCACGGCTTGCTTGAGCTTTGCCCCACCTGCCAGTCCCAGGGGCAACAACTGCTCATTGCGCGCAATTTCTGCTTTCTCACACAGCCCCACAACGGTATAGCCACCACCCCCGTCCAACGTCTCACCTGCTGCCAGATCGCGCTTGGCAACGGTGATTACTTCGGTTGTGGGCGTGGGCAATGTCGAGCCTGTGGCTTGACCATAGAGCGCTGCCATGGCAATCGAGATGGGCGCTTCGACCGCAACCAAGTGATAGGGCCGATAGAGCAGGTAGTTGTGACCGTCGCCGCCAGGATATAGAAAGTAGCTGGCAAGGTCTTCTTGGGTAAAGGGATGATCTGTGCGAATGACCGCAAAGACACCCATGCCCAAGCCATTGGGGAGTTTGGTCTTGCCATCGGGCATCACGCTGTTGGCAAGCTCAATTACGCCGTGGCGGCTGAGAATGCCCCCTTCGCCTTGAAGGCTAAAGGTGCGCGCAATGTCCTGAATGTTGACCGACGGTTCGTGCATCCCGCGCTTGTCAGGCACCAGCCCCGCAGCATTGCCCAACGCAGCCATTTCCACCTGTGCCTTTGTGCCATCGCGGAAGGAGTTGTACATTTTGAGGTTAATTGTGCGCCGTTCTAACGTCTCCGCATCAAAGCCAAAGCGTTGCGGAACGGTGTCGGGTGTCCCAGCGCGGTCATCATCAAAAAAGACCGTGCCACGCCCCGCTGCTACAATCTCAAAGCCCAACGTGCGCGCCCATTCAATCATGTTCATGGTGCAACCCGGTTGATCACCATCGACCATTGTATAGACCACGCCTGCTGCATCTGCCATGCGCCGCAGCAGCGGGCCGATGGTGACATCGGTCTCTACATTGACCATGACCAAGTGTTTGCGGTTGAGCAATGTGGTATAAGCCATGCGCGCGCCCACTTCAGGAAGCCCTGTTGCTTCAACCACAACATCGACCAACTCCGACTGGGCGAGCCATGCGCCATCTTCCACTACCACCGGTTGACCGTGATGCAGGTGCTCGTCAATTGTCGCGGGTGATGTTGCAGTCTGCACCTCATCATGTTGCAGACGACCTGCCACGGTATAGGCATTGCGTGCGCGATCGACATTGATGTCGGCAATCACGGCGGTGGTCATGCCGCGCATTTGGGCGATTTGTGCCACCAGTCCCGCGCCAAACTTTCCCGCGCCGATAATGCCAACTCGAATAGGTCGGTTTTCTGCTTCACGCCGCGCCAGCAATTGGGTAAACATAGCTTGCCTTTCTGTAGTGCAAGATGTAATTACAGAATGTAATACGAGATTAGGGAGTTGGGGAATCTTTACGCTTGAAGGTTTCCACGGGCAGGGAAATTTGTCAAGCCAAGGCTTCAGCGCAAAGCCCTATTGAGGCCATTATGATGAGCCTTAAAATTCACAAGTTCATTGCTTCTGACCCAATAATTCACAGTTTCTTCACACTCCTGCCCCAAACTAGAGCCATGCCGGTTGAGAGACCATCCAGGATTGAACAAGCGCACAACAACAGACGTTGACAGGAAAATGTTCAGGTAATGTTCAGCGGGTGATGTCGCAACAATGAACGGTGAGCAAGCTGGTCAAGCAAGCTCGAATAATCATCAACTATGTGACAGGAAATCTGTGACAGTAAAGGAGCAAACGCATGACAGAAATAAAACTTCCCAAATGGGCGATTGGCGTACTGGCATTTCTGGTACTCTTTGGCATCGGATCCGCCATTCACAATGCCGGGTGGTCACAAGGGTATATGATGGGATTACTTACGGGTGGCGCGGAGGGCGCAAACCTGACACCCTATCTGGTTTCACGGACAGGAGGGTGGCATTCAGGTGGTTTTGGGGGCTTCTTCGGGGGCTTCTTCCGTCTCATCTTCTTTGTCTTCCTCTTTGGCATGCTCTTTAAGTTCTTTCGCTTCTTGCGTTGGCAAATGGAGAGTGGACGGGGTGGATCGCATGGCTGGCACGGTGGGCACGGCGGACGCTTTGGGCATCATTATGGCCCGCAGTACGGTCCCCAATGGCAACAACCGCAGCAACAACAGCCGCAGCAGTCTGGAGAATCTGGCAGCGGGGCTGCCCCAGAACAAGGCACACAACAGACCAGTTGGACGCACGTCTAACCAAGTAGTTAACAGGTAAAAGTAGTTAACAAGTAAGTCGAAGTGCCAGCAAGTAGCGTGAATCTGACTGTAGGAACTGCCATCCCGGAAGCTCAAAACTTCCGGGATGAGGGCTTTTCCCCATCTTGTGAGCTATTCAACTGCTGCTCAATAAAGTGCGTCTCTTGTATAATGACCTATCGCGTGCATGAACATTCGGCGTGCGTTAAAATGGGGGTGTAGACGAAACCCCATAGGAGTTGATTCCATGAACGAACTCATTTTGGTTGTAGATGATGAACCCAAGATTGTGCGTTTGGCGCGCGATTATCTGGAGAAAAGCGGCTTTCGCACATTGCCCATCCATGATGGCGTGAGCGCGTTGGCCGCGGCTCGTCAGGAGAAGCCTGACCTGATCGTCCTTGATCTGAACTTGCCCGGGCTGGATGGGATTGACCTCTGTCGAGCGTTGCGCCGAGAATCGAGTGTGCCCATTATCATGCTCACCGCACGCGTCGAGGAGATGGATCGCCTGATCGGGCTGGAAGTGGGAGCCGATGATTACATCACCAAGCCTTTCTCCCCACGTGAACTGGTGGCACGCGTGCGCGCTGTGTTGCGCCGTACCCACGGTGAAGTACAGACACCAGGATTGATTCGCACAGGCGCGTTGGAGATAGACCTCAATGGGCACGGTGTCATCCACCAGGGTGAGGCAATCACACTCACGCGCATCGAGTTTACCTTGTTGGTCACGTTGGCTCAACACCCTGGTCAAACCTTTAGCCGCGCCCAACTGATCCAGCGGCTGCATGGGTCGAATGATAGTGGTTTTGACCGCAGTATTGATGCACATATCAAGAATCTGCGGCGCAAGCTGGAAGATGACCCCGCCGACCCGCGCTATATTCAGACCGTTTATGGCATTGGCTATAAATTTGCCG
>JBBQIG010000461.1:0-4878 GCA_038324715.1 Anaerolineae bacterium
TGCACCGCCAACAGAGTGATCTCATCGGCGAAGCCACGGCTCTCCACAACTTGGCCGAAATCTACCGCAGTTTAGAGAGTCCACGGCAAGCGATCACCTTGTATGAGCAGGCGCTGCAACTATACTGGGGACGCCGTGACCATAGACGCCACGCCCTTACACTCTATGGCCTCGCCTTCGCATTTCGCCAGATCGCGCAACCAAACCGGGCTTTGCAGTACTACCAGCAAGCGCAAGCTTCTTGTGAGAAAGCTGGAGATCGTCTGATCCTCTCACGGGTCTACCATGCGACAGCAATTCTATATTGGGAGATGCATCAGCCAGAAGCTGCCCTCCACGCCATGAGCCAAGCTGTAAAAATCGTCCGTGCCACAGGTCATCTACCGAGTATTGCTTATAGCCTGCTAGCGCAGGGATACATGGCGGCGCAACTCGGTCGTCATGAAGCGGCACATCAACTACTGTATGAGGCACTAAAATCCTTAACACTCATGGACGATGAGGAAGGCATTCGTGAGGTACAAGCCCGCCTGGAACTGCTAGCGGACGGCAAACAGAATTTGCCTGAACCGCCATCGACTATGAACTGGATACGAAGCCATGTTGCCCTCACAGAAGGAAAAGTTTACTGCGAATTTGAACTGCCTACCGTATCTGTAAGTAGCATATGAAAGAGCATACAAGGAGAATGCACGCTGTCACTAGCCGGGCTTTACAGCCATTTCAGATGGTTCAAGCATGACGGCAATCTCGATATCCACCCCCTGCGCCAATGTGGTAAAGATCGGACAGCGCGAGCGTATGGCTTGGACAAGTTGATCAGCCTGCGCTTCCGTTGGGCCAGTGAACTTTGCTTGCAGACGCAAGGCTTGTAATCGTGGATCGACGGGGAATCCACACATGCCCCGCGGATCCAAATCGCCCGCAACAGAGATAGCGACCTTTGCCAATGGAATATTCTCCTCGCGCGCCACATATTCACAGATGAAGGTTGCACAGGTGGCTAATGCGGCAAGGAGTAAATCTACAGGGTTAACTTCTTCATTAGGCCCACCTAATGAGAGCGGTGAATCGACCACAACATGATGACCGCGCATTGTTGCCAACGCGCGACCTGCGTCGCCGCTTAAGCGTGCGGTCGCGGCAACAGTCACAAGTGTGTTTGTCATGAGTCTGCCTTTCTAAAAGGGTCGAAACCTGCGGGCAATGGGTGAAGCGAATGCCAGAGCAAGCACGGCTGCTCCTGAGAAGAATATTTATAGCACACTTAAGTACAAGTAGATAAGTTCGTAGGCTACGGCCCCCTGTGTCATACCGCTCCGGCGGACAGACAGACACGGGGGTCTGCCCCTACAAACTTGTTGAACTGCACTTATAGATTGGCAACCACTGCCAATTTAATCTACTCTCCTCACACATGCTCCTCTTACACGACGAATTTACACGACGAATCGCCTCATACGTTCTGTATGTACTACATCCAGTTGTGTAGGTGGAGGATAGCCAACGCAGCGTTGCATAGACGTTGCTTGGCTGGGCAGTAAACAAATGAGTGGCACCCGCTGATTTTTATATATGCGTCTATGCAGCCCCGCTCTATACTTGCCTATTGGACTCTCCTGATGGTGATTGTAGGGTAAAAGCGTACAAGAGTCACTCGCGATGATTATGTAGAGTAAGCGCCAAGAGTGAGGAGATGTCAAAATGCAACCACGTCCCCAGATTAGAATCCAGATTGACACAAGGTATAGAAGGATCAACCGCACGTTTAGCCCCATAGCCATCTAGCCACTTACGGGTGCTTAGGGCCCGTCAAAGAATAACTCCGCACTTTGTGATATACATTCAGCCTGGTATCCGGTCAAAATCCGCGGAGTTATTCTTTTACAAGTCCTTAGCACGGAAGCAACGTTGGTTCGGGCATTGCAAGCTATGACGTCCGTTACAGGCTCAACCGGGGAGATTGGATCCTGTGGCAGGAGGAGACGACGGCGACAAGTTCTGTCTTCAACGCGGAGGAAGATGGCCTCTACGAGTTTGAAGTGCGCGCAGTCGATGAGGCTGGACTGGTGGGTTCATTCGAGGGATCGGACGAGGCGAGAATTCTCATTGACGCCAACCCTCCCTTCATTGAGCCCTGCTGTCTATTGCCATTCATCGCAAGCGAAGAGTGAATGGATCGATGACTCTTGTAACAAGCTTTTGCAAAGAGTGCAAAGAAAGAGTGCAAAGATCGACAAAGAACAGAGATAGATACCGAGACAAATCGAGACAAATCGAGACAAGTAAGGAGACAAATTATGCAAATCAAGGACGGAGCATCCGTTTACGGAGCAGACGGACAAGAAGTGGGAAAGGTGGATCGTGTGGTAATGGATCCACGTACCAACGAGATTACGCATTTGGTGGTGCGCAAGGGATGGCTCTTTTCAGAAGACAGGGTTGTGCCAATCGACCTGGTCGAACCCGCATCAGATGAGAGGGTGCTCTTGCGCCACGATGTGCAGAACCTGGATGACCTTCCACTCTTTGAAGAGACCCACTACGTCGCGCGCGATGCAGGGGAGGGGGGCGCAGGGGGGCGAGGCGCAGGAATGGCGGACGAAGGGGTGCCGGGCGTTCCACCCGTGGGAACAACGATGGGTCCAGGTGCTGCTGGCTTTGCACCCGGTCTCTATTGGTATCCACCCATGGGCGCGGCATGGCCTAGCTACTATGCAGGCGGCTACGGCCGAACAGCCTCAAACTATGTCGGCCATACCGAACAGAACATACCAGAGGGAACGGTCGGTTTGAAGGAAGGTGCCGACGTAATTAGCGCCGACGGCGAACATGTTGGCACGGTCAAAGAGGTAATCACCAACGCCGAAGTAAATCGGGCGACGCATATGGTAATCAGCGAAGGATGGCTCTTCAAGGAAAAACGCGCAATCCCTGTTGACTGGATCCGTGAAGTCGGTGAGGATAGCATCAGGCTTGGGGTCGAAGCGCATACGCTCAGGCAGATACCCGCCTAGCGCGCAAACCAAACACAGACAGCATCTTCTGGCACTTCGTGCCAGAAGAATTGTTCTCCATCCAACGTGTCGTTGAGCGAGTCTACTCTGCTCAACGACACGTTGCTCTCCCTGCAAGTGACGCCCTTGATCCCACTTTCCAAAAAAGTGAGC
Organism: Anaerolineae bacterium; assembly: GCA_038324715.1. Taxonomy (GTDB): domain Bacteria; phylum Chloroflexota; class Anaerolineae; order Caldilineales; family Caldilineaceae; genus QEUY01. The sequence continues at coordinate 3,171 of JBBQIG010000461.1, forward strand.
AGGAACCCTCTGTACACGATCATATCCGGGCTGCATCCCCCGCTTCTATCACATCCAGCAATAGCAATTCCTACTACGCACACCCTCAGAGAGTTTTATCTCTCCTTCCACTAATTTCAGGGAACTTCAAAGTTCTAGGCGTGCAGGTTGTCATAGGTTGTCATAGGTTGCCACGGGATGTCATAGGCTGTCATGCCGCGCCCTGGGGGCACCCGATCTCTCTCCAATCGGTGCGCTTGGCGGAGAGAGATGGGCTGTGCCCCATAAGCGAACGGGTGCCCCCGGGCGTGGAATGCCAGAGACTCTTTGCTCGTGGTGGACAAGATTTGCCTAAAGCGTGGGGCAGACGCATGAAGTTAAAAATCCTTGACAGCACCTGCGCCCCATGTTACTCTGGAACCAGAATGGAACCATTTTGGTGCTACCGAAGTAGCTGTATGGGTGAAAAAACCTGGGAGGAATGATGGCGACCATCACCGTAAAAGATATTCCAGATGATCTCTACGAGAAACTAAAGAAGGCGGCGGCGGCTCACCATCGCAGCATCAACCGCGAGATCATTCACTATATTGAACACGCCCTACAAAACCGCAAGGTTGATATAGAAGAGGTCGTCGCAGAGGCACGGCGTATTCAAGCCAAGGTAGGTTCACTCCCCCTCAACAAAGACCCGTAACGTTCATGAACTGCGTGACTGCGGCAACAAGCCATGTAGACAACAAGTCATGCAACAAAGTCTGATCAGTTGAGGCATCGTGATACTTGTTGATACAACCATTCTGCTTCGTTTCTACCTTGACCCCGATTGCACAGCGCTGCTGCAAGAAGTGTTACAACGGGATAGCCATTGGGTTGCACCAAGTACATGGCGCAGCGGGATGTGCAACGTGCTCGGTCGTTATCTGCAACAGGGCGAACTTGAACTTGAAGCAGCATTGGATCTGCTGAATGGCGCAGAACGCCTCTTGAGTAATAGCGAGGTTGAACCAGCATCTAGCGATGTTTTATGCTTGGCGCAAAGTTCTGGTTGCAGCGCCTATGGCTGCGAGTTAATCGCCTTGGCTTGTGAATTGGAAACAGTCCTCATCACCTTTGATCCATCGTTGCTCACTTATTTTCCCAGCATCGCACTTACGCCAACAGCGTTCTTAGCGTCCGAAGGATAGACCAACAAAAATAGGCCGCATCGACGACCTCAAATTTCTCTCTTTCTTCCCCCAACGCAAGCATGGGAGGCATAGGGAAAGAGACTCAAGCAGATAGGAACCGCCTGATGCACAATTTAACATTATTGCTCAACGTCGGCATGGTGCTTGTCACCGCGTTTGCTGGCGGACTACTTGCCCGCCGCCTGGGCTTGCCCACCATTGTTGGCTACTTGGTGGCAGGCATGGCAATTGGCCCCTTTACACCTGGCTTTGTCGGCGATGGCGAGGATATCGGTCAACTCGCCGAACTCGGGGTGATCTTCCTCATGTTCGGGGTGGGGCTACATTTTTCGCTGCGTGATCTGTGGGCGGTGCGCAGCATTGCCATTCCAGGTGCAATCGGGCGCATGCTCCTCGCCACACTGGCTGGCTTTGCCCTTGCGATGGCCTGGGGCTGGAGTTCACAGGCAGCGGTTGTGCTGGGGCTGGCAATCTCCATTGCCAGTACTGTCGTCCTCCTGCGCAGCTTAATGGACAATGGCTTGCTAAACACCCCTTCT
>JBBQIG010000462.1:0-4855 GCA_038324715.1 Anaerolineae bacterium
GGCGCGATGCGTTCCTACTGCCCCATGAAAATAGCCATCTCTATCTCTATCAGTGGAATGGCAATGCGTGGATTGGCAGTGCACTCGACTTCTATGAGACCCAGATCCACCCGCTAGATAACATCATCCTCTGGCACGACATCGACGGGGATGGTAAAGAGGAAGCATTCATTGCCGACAGTAGCACGACGGATTCCAAGCTCGTGTGGATCAAGGTCGAGCCACCTGCTCATAAGCAACATTTAAGCAACATTAGGAAGTAGCGTAGGGTGGCACAGAAGCGCCAGTTGACCCCATAACACCCACGCCAGGGCCATCCACAATCCAGAATCAACCACCCAGCCGCCAACCCACGCCCCCACCTAATTCGGCTTCATCACAATATCGCGCAACTCCCCCATCCGTTTCTGTGCGGTTTCGGCTTGCTTAGCCAACATTTCCGCATCATTTTCTAGTTTTTTCTCGCGTGCGGTCTTCTCCATCTCACGCAACAACATGACGCGCTCCTCAAATGTACGGATGGCGTTCCATAAGGTGTCATCCATCTCCTCATCAAGCTCCGCCAACAAGCTTTGCATCGAATAGGCATGGCCCGTGTGACAGCGAAAGCGCGTAATTGGCCCTTCCTGAATCTTCACCAGAACCCCATGACACTCAGGGCAGGTATAGGCTGTAGTCGGCCCAAGGTGCATAACCCCTTTCTCCAGGGCATCATCCTCAAGGGCAATACGAGTCTCTAGTTCCATGCCTTTGGTCATCGACGGCTCCCCCTCTGCTTCAATTTCCTCACTCGTCCATTTCATCAGCAAGGCGGGCATTTCAGCCAGCGGCACGATAGCGTCAACCTCCACGTTATCGATCGCGCTCTGTGGCATCGAGGAGAAAGCAGTCTCCTGTGGCGATTGTACAAGTGCTAGCCCTCCACCATCCTTGATAGCCCACAGCCCGGCAGTGCCATCATCGAGCATCCCCGTGAGCACAATCCCAATCACGCACTTACCACAGGCATAGGCCGCAGAGCGAAAGAGTACATCCGCGGAAGGGCGCGTGCGCCCTTCTCTGGGACCACGCGTCAGCCGCACGTGATCCCCATCTATCATCAGATGGCGGTCGGGTGGAGCAACATAGATGCGCCCGTCGCAAAGGGCTTCACCGTCCACCACCGGCGCGCAGGGCAAAGGGCCTGCTCGGTCGAGAATATCATGCAATGCACTCGGTGTATGTGCTGGAATATGAAGCACAACCAGGATCGCAGCCGGAAAGGTGGCGGGCAAGCTCGCCACCAATTGCGTAATAGCCTCGACACCCCCGGCGGAAGCGCCGATTACGATGATATTGCGCCGCCGCACTTTCGGGTGCAATACACGGTCAATAGCTTTCTTTATCGGTGAAACTTTCTGCTCATCCATTCTTGGCACTCTTTCAGTCGTTGTCCTGCCCAATCAAGTAAGTTTCATGTACCCAACAGATCGAACAGCAGCTCTCGCGCTGCCCACTGCGCTGCCTGAAGTTCCCAGTAGGGGAAATCTCTCTAGAAGAACTTTGACACACATTCACGCACGGCGACGTGGGTAACTTTCCACTCCGCGACCTTCATGCTCTTTATCGTTGTCACCACATCGTTGTCACCACATCGTTGTCACCACCGCGCCAGTACAATAGAAGTGCAACAGATAGAGCTATGGACAGATTTATGAAGGGCATTGGCAGCCAACCGCGCTTGAATGTGGACGGATCACACGCTAAGCCTTCTTCTGGTATGCTATACTTTCGCTACACATGCAACCTACCCAAGCACCAGGGCTGACAAGGAAGTCCGATCATGCAACAGAAGATTAGCGAGACGACGCACCGAGACATCGTGGTCGTCGGTGCCTCCGCGGGTGGCGTTGAGGCGCTCGAAGTGCTGGTCTCTGGCTTGCCTGCCTCCTTCCCTGCCGCAATCCTCGTGGTGCTCCACATGCCAGCGGAAAGTCCGAATATGCTGCACCTCATTCTGAACTTCCAAGGCCCCCTCCCAGCAACCGTAGCGGTAGACGGTGAGCCTATCAAGCCGGGCCATATCTATGTCGCCTCGGCAGACCGCCATCTGACGATTGAAGACAATCAGATCCGGCTCATACGCGGCCCCAAAGAAAACCGCAATCGCCCATCCATTGATGTGCTATTCCGCTCTGCCGCGCAGGATGCTGGCCCGCGCGTCATTGGCGTTCTCTTGAGCGGCATGCTCGAAGATGGGACTGCCGGCCTTTGGGCCATCAAGGATCATGGAGGATTGGCGCTGGTGCAAAGCCCAGAAGATGCAATTTGTGCGTCGATGCTCATGAGTGCCATTGAGCATGTGAATGTTGATGCAATACTACCCGTGGCGGAGATGGCGGCGAAGCTAACTGAGTGGACCAACGAATGAAGCGACAGCAGAGAGCACATTCTCATCCAAAGAAATGCAAAAAAATGCAAGGTAGAAATGCAATTTACACTCTCCCAATAAAACTCTCCCATAAAAAAGGATGCCAGGTGATGAACCTGGCATCCTTTTTTATGGGCAATATGTTGCCGAACAAACAAACGTCTACCTAGCCTTGGCCGCGAGGCAATTTAAGTTCGTTGACAATTCGCTCATGTTTGAGACCAACGTTGGTGAGCTTGTTGCGAACTACTCCCTCGATCCGATCCTTTTCTTGCGCCTTGTGGACAATGCCACTGAGCGTCATCACACCATTCTTGCTGGTTACAACCAAGTCACTTGGATCGCTGATCATTGGATCAATGGTAATTGCATTCATTGCATGATCAACAAGCTTTGCATCGTTATATTGACTGCCACCACCAAACAATTTAGATAAGAAGCTCATTGGGAATACCTCTTTCAAATTCATCAACTAATTTACGCGCTGGTGAGTTCTATCCATTTATTCAATTCACACAACTATTAAATGTTGGAGCGCATCTCACTATAGCAGGAATTTTCCGTTGTTGCAATGCTTTACGACAATTTCCCCCTCTAAATCAGCACACAAACATAAAAATGTAGATATACAGGAGGCTATACGGAGGTTCGGCGTAGAAGTCAAGTCTTACAACAGACTTATTCCTCCGAAATTGTCAGTAGCCAGCAAACCTAACGGCAACAAATAAAACATCACAACATGACCCTGCCCCAACGCGCCTACAGGGCAGACAATGGGTAAGAACTCCTGCATTGCAAGAGGAAAAAGAACTTATGCTCTGGTACACTATGGAGAAACAAAGCTCGCGAGCAATACCTAGATGCACCGCAGCCAATTCCAAGCATGGGGTGATTCACATGGAGTGATTTCAAAAGAGTACGCAGGCAAATTAGAACTTGTCGATGCTCGTTTTCCATATGTATGAGCTTGATGTGCATGAATTGGGTATATGGGCTTGCACACCTGTTTCCAGAATGCTTAACCACAACCAGTTAAGCATTCTGTGCGCTGCATGCCACATCTATCTATGCCGCATCTATACCGCCACAGGAAATTCCAAGACTCGCCAGTAGTTGTCCATCAGTACGGGTAACTCAAAAAGAGCTTCACCAATGCCGATGCCCTTAAAGAAGTACCCAGCTACCTCTCCAACATCATCAGCAATAAATTCCTGCTCATCCTTTGAACCGATCAGGATGAAAACGACGCTCTGCTTCAACTCCTCATCTTGTCGAATGACACGCAAGAACTCTAAGCCATTCATGCGCGGCATATTGATGTCAAGAAAGATCACATACGGGCGCGGTATCCGTGCGAAGCCACCTTCCCCACGCAGCGCGTTGAGCGCTTCAATCCCATCACGCACAATGGTGATGGGGTTGGTAATCTTCAGTCGCTGAAGCGACCACACCATCAATTCAGAATCTACCTCGTCATCATCGACTATCAACAAATGGATAGTTTTAAAATGGATAGTTTTACCCGCCATTTCTAATCCCATAACTCTAAATTCCCTACAAGTTGAACAGGTGGCATGGCTGCCTTCAGAATCTTTCTTTACCTGGACACAGGAAACTCCACAACCCGCCAATAATTTGCGAGCAGATTGGGCAATGCAAGAAACTCAGCTCCGACATTTTGCTTCAGGATATAGCCAGCAACATGTTCATCGTAAGCCGCCAACATATCTTTGTGAGCACTAGAAGTTGTCAACATGAAGACCACACTCGATCCCAATTCTGCATCTTGACGCAACACATGCAAGAATTCTAGCCCGTTCATGCGCGGCATGTTAATGTCAAGCAAAATGATATAGGGTCGCGGCAAACGCTGATGTCCACCTTCGCCATTCAAGATTTCGAGCGCTTCATAGCCATCACGCGCCACAGTGATTTTATTGGCGATGTTGGCCTTTGCAAATGCGCGCAGCAAGAAATCTACATCCACCTCATCATCTTCGACCAACAATATCTGCACTTGTTTATCTGGCATTTTTCTTCATACCTCTACCAATGATTTGATAGCCGGTAATTTTACCAACTCCCCCCTATAGTAACAGGAATAGCTTCAGGCGTAAATGCGCACGAAGCCCCAATCCAGGGCAATCGCGAACTATGAAATCTATAGTGGAGTAACGCTAACATCTTCGGAGTTGCTGCCAAGTGCAGAGCAAATCCCGCCCGCTACGGGCAAAATTTAGTCACTATTGGGTTGGATCAAGCGTTTACTGGCAGTTCTGGCGCATTTCTTTAAGGTACGCGATGGCCCTAAGCCCCAATCAAATTCGCACTACAAAAGTTGGATAAGTTGCCTAGCCCATTCCCACACCACCAAATGCTGTTGCAATACAAACGTTGCAGTAATTGACGCTGCACCAATCTATGCTAAAATCCCTTGCTACTGGG
>JBBQIG010000463.1:0-4855 GCA_038324715.1 Anaerolineae bacterium
GATCGAAATTTCATGGAGGGTAGCGTGTGGCGGCGAGTTTACTCTTGCATCAGCTCTTCTAGCCCGTATTGCGTGAGCAGATGAACGTTCCAATCTTCTACGAATTCTTCGACAGAATGACCATAGAGCGAGGGAATGATCTCTTCCCACCTCTCATATTTTACCAGGGCTGTGAGCAGGTCGGGTAGTCGTTCTCGACCATACTTTTCTGCCACAAAGCGTATCAAGGATTCGGCGGCTACATAGCGCAAAATGACTTCTGCACGTGTAGGGCGATTGTTGCCGCCCATGTTTGTGACATAGCTCAGTTGCAGCGGCAGATATTCTGGCGCAGCCTCACGCAGTACCTCCTGGGCTTGTAGATGCCAGGGCGCGGGCTGATTGAGCAGTTCATCGCGCAGCCAACTGCGTAGCCCCAAGACCAAGATAGGCCAGCGGTAGAGATAGCGGGTTGTGCTGTCGGGGGTTGCATCGCGAATGGCGCGGTAGGTGAACCAACTCATAATCTCTGAGGCTAGATAATCTTCATCACTCTGCCCGTTGGGAATCTGCGCCAGCAGCGGTGAAGTGATCTCCAACTGGTCGGCAGCACCCCAGCGCCTGCTGGGGCTAGGGACAATGGCGATCTGTTGCTTTTGGATGGGATGCGTGCCGAATCCCAGTGCCGCATAGATGCCTGGATAAGCAGCATCCAGTTTGGAAGCCGCAGCTTTTACCGCTTCTTCATCGCGTTCGTAATAGTAGAAATGGAGAGAATTGGTTTCAAGCTGGCGCGCTTCCCCCCAATAGGAGGCAGGGGGGACAGTGCGTACCCAACGCTGATCCAGGCGGCGATAAAAGCGCTCTTCCCGATAGGGACTGATCTGCCACGACTCAAAGGCAGGATCCTCGGTCAGAACTGTGGCTTGCACAATATCATCGGCTTCACGCACAAAGAGTAATTTAGCTTCGTAAGCAGGCTCCTCATCGGCTCCCGCCCGCCACTGGGAATGCCATTCTTCGCCCCACTCCTCATTAAGATGAGGGTCGATGAGTGCTTGATAGAGCCCTTGATCGCGCCGTTGCCATGCATCATTCTCTAGGTCTAGGGTAAAGGCAATTCCCTTTTGTGCCTCGCGTCGATTCTGTTCACTTGGCGTAATGCCTGCGCCCGCAGCCGCAGCAACGATGACGAAGAGAAGGCAGAGCGCGCGCAGTAACTGCTTGGCAATAATTTCTTCTCGGCTTTGCACCCCCAGAAGGCCCGCTGGCTGGCTTTCTAGCGTATACCAAAAGTCAGCTCGGCCTTCTTCTAAGACCCACTCGAAGCTGATTTTTCGTTGTGTCATGGAATGAACTCCTGTGGCACGCCATGCGGGGAATCTACGCACGGCAACCTACTCTAGGTCGAGGCTTGCACAAACCTAGTCTTTCGCGTGTGGGTAGCATGACAGCGCATTGCCTTGGATGCTGTGCGCGGCGTTCCATTGTTCAAGCGATAGATTTGGCAGTATAGATTTGGCAGTGCTGAACTTGTACTTTGCTTGCATGCTCAATAAAACGTAGCTCTTTTGGCTTTGAAACGTCATCATCAAAAGAGCCGTCTTCAATGTGGAAATCCCTTCTTATACCCCACATCTGAACAGGCTGGCTCATTCCCTATGAGGATATATGTGATGATTTTGTAGTTGTTTTGAAAGGAAGACAGAAGATGTCCAACATCGCAAAGCTGCGCTTGGGCGCACGCATGATCTTACTGCTTACGCTGGGATTGGTTTGGGCACCCATGGCACTAAGTGCGGCATCAGACGGACGCTCCTATGGGGCAACACACCCCGCTGAACAAGCGTATTCGTATCTGGAGAAATCTGGCAGGACGAATTCGTGTACAGCTTACCACCGCGTCGAGGTGGGCGATAACTTAACCAAGTTGGCTGCGGCGTATGGAGTCACAATCGACGCATTGGCTGAAGAAAATGGCTTAGATGATACCAACCTCATTCGCCTGGACCAATTACTCTGTATCCCAGAAGCTAGGCATGAGAAGCAAGAGTATGGCTATGCCAAGCCAGGTGAAAGCTATGAGCCACGGGTGAATGGCACCGAAGTTGAAGAGTATGGCTATCGCCCTGAACAACACAATACTAATCAGCAGTATGATCAGCAGGGAAGCAGCTATGCTAAGCCGGGTGAGAGTTACGATCCGCAAGCCATTGCCAATGGCTCAGAGAATAGCTATGCCAAGCCAGGTGAGAGTTATGAGCCACCGGCTACTGGCAGTCATGACCAAGATTATAGCTCTGGCTATGAATTAAAGCCAGGTGAATCTGTGTGGTCATCCGACTAAAAGATCGGCCAGCTTTTTGAGGGTGCCTTGCAGTAAAAGAGACCTCGCCCGTACTGGGTGAGGTCTCTTTTTAATCACATGATAATCACAGGTACTTGATACGCTGTGGCACTGACGGTAATTTAAGCTTGCGCTGCCTCTTCGTCAAGCATCCTGCGTGCGGCTTCCCAGCCAATGAGGGCACGCTTGCGCGTGGCTCCCCAGCGGTAGTCACTGACAATACCTCCCTGGCGAATTACCCGATGGCAGGGGATGAGGTAGGCAATGGCGTTGGCTCCCACTGCACCACCCACAGCACGGACTGCCGTCGGATTATGGATGGTGCGTGCAACGTCGGCATAGGTGCAGACTGCACCGGGTGGAATCCGCAGCAATGCTTCCCACACTTTAACCTGGAAGTTCGTCCCTTTCACCAAGATGCGCAGGGGAGTCAGATCCTCTTGGGGAGTAAAGATGCGCTCTACCAAAGGCGCAGTGGCATTGGGGTCAACGGTGATTGTGGCCGCGCCCCAACTCTTGTGGAGTTCAGCCAATGCCTCTTCCCAAGTGTGATCGGTGTCGAGAAAATTCAGCGCCACAATGCCGCGTGCAGTCGCCGCTAAAAGGCAATTGCCAAAAGGGGTGGCGTGATAGCCGACATAGATTTCCAATCCCGCGCCCTTATTTTTATATTCGCCTGGAGTGACAGCATCGACTGTCACAAAAAGATCGTGCAGTCGCCCCGGCCCAGAGAGTCCGGCATCATAGGCGGCGTCGAGAACACTTTGGGCCGCAGCCAAACGCGTCTTGGCATAATCTACCGTCAAGAATTGCAGAAATCGCTTCGGGCTGATGCCCGCCCAACGGCTAAAGACCCGTTGCAGATGGAAGGGGCTAACATTTAGCGACGACGCCAGATCTTCCAGGCTCGGTTGCTCTTGGAAATTTTGACCCAAGTAGCGGATCGCTTGCGCAACCAGGGCATAGTCAGTCGATTCGGTTAGAGTGGATTCAGCCAGTTCTATTTCGGGCATTGCTTTCGAATTCATTATCGCATTTGGTAAAGTCAGTAGATTCACAGTTTGTCTCCTGTCTCCTAATCATACATCGTTACCCTATTTTAGGCGATGGGAGGGGTGATTGCCACCCGATTCTTGCGCGTGTCTCGCGCCTGGTTTATAGTGCCGTTACAACCTCTGAACACGTTCTTCTGGCAGACTTACTACCCGCATCCATTACTCGCTTCCAATACTTGCAAAGGATTCACAATGTCTACCTCGGTTCCCATTCCTATTTTTGATGGTCACAACGATACCCTGCTCGATCTGCATCTGCCTAAATTGCGTGGCGAGACGACTCGCAGCTTTTTTGAGGCGAGTGACCAGGGCCACATTGATCTGCCGCGAGCGCGCGCAGGTGGGTTGGGGGGTGGCTTCTTTGCCATTTTTACTCCTTCCAGCAATCATGGCAACATGCCGATGCCAGGTGTCAGTACAGATATTGGTGCAAATATCAGTGCAAATACCAGTGGCAGCGGGACAGCCACGGGCTATGCCATGCCCACTGCACCCCAGGTAGACCAAGCGACTGCGCTCAAGTTTACGGTGGATCTTGCTGCCAATCTCTTTCGGATTGAACGGCAGGGACAAGGTGCGCTCAAGGTGATGCGCAATGCGGCGGAGCTAGGCCAATGTTTAGCCGATGGCACCTTTGCCATGATCTTTCACATTGAAGGCGCTGAAGCCATTGATGCCGAACTTAATGCGCTGGAGACGCTCTACCAAGCGGGGTTGCGCTCTTTGGGAATTGTTTGGAGCCGTCCCAATATCTTTGCTTCTGGCGTGCCCTTTGCCTTTCCTTCGTCACCCGACACGGGCCCTGGGCTGACTGATGCAGGGAGGGCATTGGTGCGCGCGTGCAATGAATTGGGCATTATGCTCGATCTCTCGCATCTCAACGAGAAGGGATTCTGGGAGGTGGCGGAGCTTTCCAACGCGCCGCTGGTGGCAACCCATTCCGGTGCACATGCGCTTTGCGCCTCGGCGCGCAACCTTACTGACCGCCAATTGCATGCAATCCGCGCCTCGGGTGGCATGGTTGGGGTGAACTTTCATGTGGGATTTTTGCGCGCCGATGGCAAGCGCGATGCGGAGACGACTTCGCTGACGGAGATTGTCCGCCACATGGATTATATGGTGGAGCAGATGGGCATTGACCATGTGGCGTTGGGTTCAGATTTTGATGGCGCAACGATGCCTGGGGATCTGCGCGATGTTGCGGGGTTGCCGAAGTTGATGGATGCCTTGAGCGCGGCAGGCTATGACGAGGCGGCACGCCGGCAGATTGCCTATGGCAACTGGCTGCGTGTCTTGGAAGAGACTTGGCGATCCTAACTGCGGGTACAGGTGCATGCTTAGAAGTGTGAGATTTATAAGACGAATGGGTGTTGTTACTCTGCAAATGGGGCAATTTGGAGTAGACCTTCCTTGGAGCTCCAAGACTCTACTGCAAAAAGGGTAGTAAAATGATGCGAATCTCAGTCAGTTCCCA
>JBBQIG010000464.1:0-4854 GCA_038324715.1 Anaerolineae bacterium
ATGCCGTGACCATTATCCGTCACGCGCAAAAGGCGTTGACCGCCTTCACGAATTTCGACGCGTATCTCTGTCGCCCCAGCATCTAGACTGTTTTCCATCAGCTCTTTGACAACGTTGGCTGGACGTTCGACAACTTCTCCCGCAGCAATTTTGGCCGCCACATCGGGCGCAAGGTATTGAATAGGCATGACTCTATTATACCAGAAAACAGAATGGGTGTGATGCTCTTTGAGCATCACACCCATTCTGTTTAGAACATAGATTCCAAGAATCTGCTGACAATGGCTATGGGTACAGAGCCATCACTTGTCTAATCAACCGCCCCCCAAGGAGGGGACGAAGTGAATCTCGCTAGGTTCACGCAACTTTTGGTGAAGTCCGCGATGGGTAATGATGCCGTTAATGGCAACTGAGATATAGGGGCGAATCCGTCCATCTTGTGTCAATCGCGCGGCGATGCCCGGAAACTTCGCATCTAGGTTGGCAATTAGTTCGCCCACATTCTCACCGCCGATTTTGACGGTCTCTACCCCTTGACTCAAATCCCGATGTAATGGCGGAATCCAGACTTCATGTTCCATCTTTGCGTCTACCTCGTACCCCCAAACATGACTTTGTTGCTAGCACTAAAGAATCGCTAGCCTTAAAGATAGCGGCTTGAGGGTGACAACAACTGTTTACCTGCTGGTTGTTTCCAGTTCAGGGCTATCGGCTGCATCCAAAACGGCGCGTATGATTTTGTCATAACCGGTGCAGCGGCAGAGATTACCCGCCAGCCACAAACGTACATCTTCCTCTGTGGGGTCAGGGTTCTGGTCTAGCAATGCCTTGGAAGAGACGATGAAGCCAGGGGTGCAGATGCCACATTGCAGGGCTGCGTGCTCTAAGAATTTTTGTTGCAGCGGGTGAAGCTGGTTGTTGAGGGAGACGCCTTCGATGGAGGTCATTTCGCCCCCCTCCAACTCTACACCCAACACCAGACAAGAGTTCACCAACACGCCGTTGAGGATTACGTTACAAGCGCCACAGTTGCCGTTGTTGCAACCTTCTTTTGCACCCGTAAGATTTAGGTTGTCGCGTAAAACCTCTAGCAGGCTTTGGCGCGGGTCGCAAAGAAACTCGGTAGGGGTGCCATTGATTTTGGCATTGACACGTACTTTATTCGACATGCGAATTATTCTCCAGATAATTTGCTGCCTCGTGCCTATAGAGCCACTCGGCAGGATTCGACTTGTTCAATTGGCTGACGAATGGAGCGGGTTGCTTAAATGCTCCGCGCCCGTTCGATGGCCTTTTCAAGGACACGACGGGTCATGACCGCCGACAGATGCTTGCGATACTCGGCAGTTCCGCGCATGTCACTGATGGGCTTGGCTGCATCTTGTGCAATGCGGGCTGCTTCTTCGATATTGGCAGCATTTACAGGTTTGCCAGCCAGCGCTGCGCCAGCTTCCGCAATGTAAAGTGGCTTGGGCGCTACTGCACCCAACGAGATGCGGGCCGATACGAAGTTGTTTCGGCTTTCATCTAGTTGCACCGATGCTCCTGCACCCACCACCGCAATATCCATTTCGTTGCGGGGAATAAAGCGTAGGTAGGCGGCACCAAATCCAGGCTGCACTGGGGGGAGCTTGAGGCTCACCAGGAACTCACCGTTTTGGAGGATGTTGCGTCCTGGTGCGACACAAAACTCTTCCACAGGCAATTCGCGCGTGCCATTGGGGCCGGCGACGACGCAGATTGCGCTGTAGGCAATCAAGATGGGGATGGAGTCTGCCGCAGGTGACGCGTTGCACAAGTTGCCACCGATGCTTGCACGCCCTTGAATTTGTATACCCCCAATTAAATGCGCCGCGTCCATCAATCCATTATAGACTGTGGCAACTTCCTTGTTGCCATAGATCCGGTAGCACGGAACCGATGCACCAAACGTCAGCCCATTTTCGGGTGAGTACTCAATTTGGCTGGTTTCCGGCAACCCCTTCACGTCGATCACAAGACTGGCTTGGCGTCGCCCTTCGCGTAGCGCCACCAGGAGGTCGGTGCCACCACTCAATAGGCGGGCTTTGTCGCCATTCTGTGCCAATAAAGAAACGACTTCGTCCACGCTCGATGCGCGTACATAGTCAAACGCTTGCAAGGTATACCTCCTTCAAGGCTTACTTCCGATCAAACTTGCTGTTCAAACTTAAGATGAAGTTCTGCATTCAGTACGTGTAATCATAACGTATAAAAATCATAACGTATAAAACAGTAATGCTATACAACAATGGCCCCATGCGACGAGGTACAGGAACAAAATAGCCAACGAAGTAGTCGGCACAGCATCAAGTCACCGGCTCAAATCATTTGGTCGCAAGATGCTTTTGGTGTTTAGCTGCTCTTCCAAAGATGACCATTCACCTGTCAGGTACAGTCAGCCCAGGAAAATTTATTCAGGATAACCTTATCCTGAATCCGCTTGCACTTATGCGATGCTCTTGAACTGTTTAGGGGTCAAACGATACCTGTCTAGGGCGCAAAGAAGAACATTGGAACCCTGTGTAGGGCAGTAACGCAAACTATAATCTGAGTTGTAACTTGCTACCCAAAATCTGTAAACCGTGCGGTGCAGATCATGATCACAACCCACAAATCAGAGTCTACAAATTGCAGCCAACAGATCAAAATCTACAAGCTATAGCTTACAAGTAGTAGTCTACCTCATTGGTCAAAGATCGGTCAAGACAGATTCGCGCTTTCCAGGAATTCTTGTAAGGCTAAGGAGAAAATAGGAGAAAATAAAGAAGGCACTCATTTCTAAGCCTTGAGCACAATCTATCCGCACTGTATTATCAATATCCCATGCGCGTTCCGATCGATAGCCCATAAACGCAAAACAGGTGTACGGTGATGGCAACATGTTGCCATTACCGTACACCCCAAACTTGGCGTCTAGAAGTTAAAGCGGCAGAAAAATCTTACCGGGAATAGAACTCAATCACCAAGGGTACATCGCAGATCACTGGGATGTACTCGCGCTGTGGAATTTCCAGAACACGCACTGACATTGTGGAACGATCCAGTTGCAGATATGAAATCTGCTGGGCTTCGGCCACGGCTTCTTGGAAAGCGGGAAGTTGCTGGCTCTTGGGCTTGACGCTAATGACGTCACCCACTTTGCAGAGGTAGCCTGGCACATCCACACGCTCGCCATTCACAAGAATGTGGCGGTGGGTGACCATTTGGCGCGCCGCATAAATGGTGCGTGTCAAACCGCCGCGATGCACAATCGCATCCAGGCGCATTTCCAAGGTTTGCAACAATATATCGCCAGTGTTGCCCTTTTTGCGTTGGGCCTTATCGAAATAGTTGCGTAGCTGGCGCTCATGGATGTTGTATTGCGCGCGCAGCTTTTGCTTTTCAACAAGCTGTCGTTTGTAATCCGAAATCTTCTTACGGAAGTTTTGGACACGACCATGTTCACCAGGGGGATGTGGTTTTGTTTCCATCACTCTTGCCGCTTTGGGTGTCAATGCAATCCCCAATGAGCGAGAGAGTTTTACTTTTGGACCAGTTTTATTCATCTGTAAGTCTACTCCACTTTAACTAATAAAAATCTTCAATAAACCCAGTTTATTTAGCCTATCGACAAAAACCTGGGGATTAGGCTGGATCCACCCAGGTTGTAAGCGCAGAACCAAGTGTACGACGACTCTTTGGTGGGGTGGCGGCGGGATCTAAATAGCCGAGACGGATCAGCCCTACCATTCTTTCGTTTGAACCAGCCCCTACCAAGGCATGTAGTGCCGGGGCAGCCGCCACCGCGCCACTACTCCACGACGTGCCTAATCCAGCAGCGTGGGCAGCCAATGATAAGTTTTGGAGAGCACAGCATACCGCACCATAGTTCTCTAGGTCAACTTCTGGGTTGGCATCTTGCAACATTGTTACATAAAGCAAGGTGGGAACTGCGCTCCAAGTGGTTGCGGCTTCTTCCGCTTTGCGCGCTGCCACTGTTGCTTCGCCCCCACTCGCGAGAATTTTTTCTTGGGTGATCTGACCTGCAATGGCTCCCAATTGGGCGCGGGCAGGGCCGTCTAGCACGTAGAAGCGCCAGGGTTCGTTGACGCGGTGGTTAGGTACCCAGACAGCTAGCTCGATTAGCTCTTGTATCAAGTCACGCGGAACGGGCTGGCTCAAGAACTGTTTAATGGTACGGCGTTGGCGAATGACATCGGCAATGCCGTCGAAGTGTGCATTTGTTGTAGGTTGATTCATGTTTGTCTCGTCTACTTGGGTTCCTTTGGTCGCTATTTGCGATTCTCCAGAATTGATCTTTAAATTATCCAGCCTCGGATTGCATGGGAATTGCATGGAAATTGCGTGGGAATTGCGTGGGAATGGTCGAAGCGAGAGCGCATCGTATCTAGTCCCTGATCACTTAATCCTACTAAATCTTCATGCGTTCTCGCAATTCTTGCTGGCATGAATGCGAGACGAGTTTCGTTTGCCTTTGATCTCGATGCCGAATTGTGTAGCCATTTGGCTGACGCGCAGGGATTGAAGTGGCACGGTTTTGCACTCCGATCAGCCTTTTCGTAACAGGTCAAGCAAACTCAGGCGTAGGCTGAAATTGTCTAAAACTGCTGGAGAAGGGGTTAAGCTATCTCGCTTGGCTTTTTCACAAAAAGAACGTAAACTATGGGGCAGAGAGGGTGAAGCAATATCGTTCTCTATCTCTGCATCATCCCTTCCGCCTCAATCTTGCAAAATGTAGCCCCATCGCCCACAACATTGTTGATGCCTGCCTTGCCTAGCTTGTGCGAGTCTACATATAAGCATTTAATGCCCACCCATTGTGGAGGCTCATGA
>JBBQIG010000465.1:0-4843 GCA_038324715.1 Anaerolineae bacterium
CTGCGCACCGAATGGCAAAAGTTGCGCCAGCACATCCAAGCGCACCTGGAAGCAGTTGATGACGCAGCCCTGGAGACGCCACGCACGCATCCACGCCGAGGCGAGATCAGAGGGCGCGAAGTGCTGATTGTAGTGGCGCGCCATTGTGCGGAACATATGGGTCAAGCCATGCTCACGCGGGACTTCATTCTTGCACAACGAGGGAAGCAGCCAGGGTAAAGCACCTCTATTTAATAATCCTGGTTGACGATAATTGATGACAATTGACAAATAGGCGTAATTGCGAAATAGTAGATTCATACCAGGTAACAGACGATTTATGTGGTATACTGTATGGTTGAATTGGCAAAACAAATTGAAGCAAGCGAACTGACACAAAGACGTTCATAGAACTCATAAACAGTCAGATAAAACAAGTCGCCGGACAATGAAAGCTGGCAACTGATGGGATGATAGGCATCCCTCAGGTCAAAATCTATCAAAAACTGGGGAACCTGTGGCAAAAGAACAAACAGTCGATACCAACAAAGTAATTTACTCCATGTCGCACGTAAGCAAGACCTATCCGCCCAACAATCAAGTCTTGCGCGACATTAACCTTTCCTACTTCTATGGTGCCAAGATCGGCGTGCTGGGCCTCAATGGCTCTGGTAAAAGCACCCTCTTACGCATTATGGCTGGGGTGGAAAAAGACTATAACGGCGAAGTTATGCTCTCGGATGGCTATCGGGTCGGCTATCTGGAGCAAGAACCTTTGCTGGACAACAACAAGACTGTCCGCGAGGTTGTGGAAGAAGGTGTTCAGCATATCGTCAATATCTTGGCAGAGTTTGATGAGATCAATGCCAAGTTTGGCGAAGATCTCTCTGCCGATGAGATGGACGCCTTGATGACACGCCAACAGGACGTGCAAGATGAGCTTGACGCCACCAACGCCTGGGATCTGGACAGCCGTCTGGAATTGGCGATGGATGCGTTACGCTGCCCCCCGCCAGAGATGCCCGTCGATGTTCTCTCTGGTGGTGAGCGTCGCCGGGTTGCACTCTGTCGCCTGCTGCTTTCTGCGCCCGACATTCTGCTGCTGGATGAACCTACCAATCACCTGGATGCCGAATCAGTGGAGTGGCTGGAAAATCACTTGCAGGAATATGCGGGAACTGTCATTGCAGTGACCCATGATCGCTACTTCCTGGACAATGTGGCGGGGTGGATTCTGGAACTAGACCGAGGGCATGGCATCCCCTGGAAGGGGAACTACTCTTCATGGCTGGGGCAGAAGCAACAACGGTTGGCTCTTGAAGAAAAGACAGCCACCGCCCGCCAAAAGACTCTGGCGCGCGAGTTGGAGTGGCTCAAGATGTCACCCAAAGCGCAAGCGACCAAACGCAAGTCGCGTATCAATGCCTACAATGAGCTGCTTTCGCAAGAGACAGAACGATCGCGCGAAGAACGTGAAATTTATATTGCGCCAGGGCCGCGCTTGGGTGATGTGGTCATCAACGCAGAAGGCATTGCCAAAGCCTATGGCGAAAATCTGCTCTACGAAAATCTTTCCTTCAACATTCCGCCAGGGGCAATTGTGGGCATTGTCGGCCCCAACGGTGCAGGAAAGACCACGCTCTTCCGTATGGTTGTGGGTCAAGAGCAACCTGACAAGGGTTCGGTTGAGGTGGGTAGCACAGTCCAGTTGGCTTATGTCGAGCAGACACGTGACAGCCTCAACCCGGACAAGACCGTTTGGGAAGAGATTTCCGAAGGCAACGAGCAGATCAAGATCGGCGACCGTCTTGTCAACTCACGCGCCTATGTGGCTCGCTTTGCCTTTGCTGGCACCGATCAACAAAAGAAGGTGGGACAGCTCTCGGGTGGTGAACGTAACCGCGTAAATTTGGCGAAGATGCTCAAGTCGGGTGGCAACGTCATTCTCTTGGATGAGCCGAGCAACGATTTGGATGTCAACACCCTGCGTGCGCTGGAAGATGCACTGGAAAGCTTTGCGGGAACGCTGATGGTCATCTCCCATGATCGCTGGTTCCTTGACCGCATCGCCACGCACATTCTCGCCTTCGAGGGCAACAGCGAAGTGGTCTGGTTCCCTGGCAACTACAGCGAATATGCTGCGGATCGACACCGACGTTTGGGTGCCATGGCGGATCGACCCCATCGCCTCACCTATCGCAAGCTGCGCCGCGCATAGCCCCGGCTTCAGCGATAGACAGACTGTTCTATACAAAACATACAAACAGATAGGCACCATTGGCAAGTTTGCCAATGGTGCCTATCTGTTTGTATATCGGTTATAGGGCTGACATCGACAGCCCAGGCTCATCACCTGGGCTCTGTATCTTTTCTATCTGTATCTTTTCTAATGGACTATCATGTGCTAGGTCGCCAACTCGGCCCAATTCTCCAGCAACTTTTCGAGTGTAGCCTGTGTCTTGCTATAGTCGGTACTCAGCCGTTGGATACGGTCTAAATCTTGAGCATGACTAGCAGACTGAAGATCCTCTTCGATCTTAGCTAATTCTTGCTCCAACCGTTGGATGGTAGCCTCCATTTCCGCCACTTCCCGCTCGCGTCGTCGCAAATCATTCTTGCCCTGGCGGTCATCAGGTTGTGCCCGACGATTTTCGGCACGCTGTTCTGCAGCGTTGACCTTGGCAACTTGCGTTGCGTTTGCACGCGCCGCCATATAGGCAGTGTAGGTGCCGGGAAAGACATCCAATCGCCCATCGCGCACTTCCCAAATCTGCGTTGCCAAGCGGTCGATCAAGTAGCGATCATGTGAAATCAGCAAGATTGTGCCGTCAAAATGCTCTAGCACTTCTTGCAACACTTCCTGCGCTGGGATATCTAAATGGTTGGTCGGCTCATCCAAAAGCAACAAGTTTGCTCCTTCCAATGCCAACATCGCCAAAGCCAGCCGTCCACGCTCGCCACCGCTCAACATACGGATCGGCTTAAAGACATCCTCACCGCGAAAGAGGTATTGGGCGAGATAGCTGCGCGCAGGCCCCAAGAGCATGTGCTTATGACGCAGCAATTCATCCAACACCGTGCTATCAAGATCAAATTTCTCTTGCGTCTGCGCAAAATAGCCTACCTTTAGGCTGGAGCCAAAGGTGACCTTGCCGGACAATGGTTCCAACTGCCCCATCAATGTGCGCAGAAAGGTCGTCTTGCCTGTACCGTTGGGGCCAATCAACGCCGCACATTCTTGCCGTTCTAGCTGAATCGGGTCGGCATGAAAGAGCGAAGTACCAGGAAAGCCAATCTCCATCGCAGTCGTGCGCAAGACCAGATTGCCCGAGCGCGACGAAGGCTTGAGCCGCATATTGAGTTCGGGAGGACGCTGGATGGGGCTCTGCAGCGACTTGATCGCCTGCTCCACATCCATCACCCCCCAACGGCTTTCAGAGATCTCAACTTCCTCCATTACCTGCCCCCACTGCTTGTCAAGCAGTGCCTGAAGACCTCCAGCCTGTACCACGCGCACTTCGCGAATCAACCGCTTCAGCCGCCCTCGTGCCATGTTGACCGTGGCATCGCGCGCAATGTTGCGCTTGATATAATCCAGTTCCTTATAGAATTTCTCTTTAATCGACTCAAACTCCATATCGCGGCGATCCCAGCGTTCCTGGCGTTGCAACAGGTAGGCGCTGTAATTTCCTCGATAAGCCTCAATGCCACCTCGGCTCATCTCCCAGATGCGATTCACCACGGTATCCAAAAAATAGCGATCATGACTGACAATCAGCAGCGCACCGGGCCAATTTTTGAGCGTTTCTTCCAACCACTCAATTGCCTGTACATCTAAATGGTTAGTCGGCTCATCCAGGATCAAGAGATCGGGCGCTTCGAGCAGCAAGCGTGCCAGCAAAGCGCGTGTCTTTTGTCCTCCACTCAATAACGTCAGTGGCGTATCCCAATCATCTTTGGCAAAGCCCAAACCATAGAGCACCTGGCTAATGCGTGTCTCATACTCATAGCCGCCCGCCAATTCAAAGGCTTGCTGTGCATCACTGTACTCATCCATTAATTCAGAAGAGATTTCACCCGCAGCCATGCGCGATTCCAATTCTTGGAGCTTCGCCTCTTGGCTCTTAATATCCCCAAAGACCGTAATCATCTCGGCATAGACGGTGCTGGTGCGCTTGGCAAATGCTTCCATTGCCTCTTGGCGAAGATAGCCAATGCGCGTCCCCTGCGACACGTTAATATTCCCGCTATGCGGTGCATCTATCCCAGACAAGACGCGCAGGAGCGTAGTCTTGCCAATGCCATTCGGGCCTACCAAACCAATCTTGGCATCATTGGGGATGCTGGCGTTTATCCCTGAGAAGACATCAAAGTCTCCATAGGTTTGGCCGATATTGGTCAACGTCAACATAGACATACAAGCAACTCCTATAGAAATCCCTGCCGCAAAGCCGGGGAAAGAAAGCAACTCTTGTGGGGCCATTGTACCGCGCCCAAGTTGGGCAACCAAACCCAGGCACAAACTCCAATGGCGCGATTCCAAACCTTATTTATACCACCCTTCGCCTCATAACACTGTAATCCCATAGGCGTGAATCATGACGCCTATAGGATCACCCCTTCCTCGGAGCCACCCAAAGGGTTCCCGGCTCCGAGGAAGGTTATAGCGACAAACCGAACGACAAGCGAGGGGGTAAAACCTGAACATCCTGCTGCATAATTGCGCCTCCTGCAAAGCATAAAAAGGAGAAGTAACCAGAGTAAAAACGGCATTCCAACAAATAACGCAGACTCCACAACGCAGGAAGGCACGAACAACAGTAGAAATAAAAAACGGCCTCCCATACTGGAGGCCGCGACATTC
>JBBQIG010000466.1:0-4840 GCA_038324715.1 Anaerolineae bacterium
CGTCGCTTGTCAATCACATTGATCGGGCGCTCGCCATTGATATAGCGTTCCAAGTTCTGCATAAAGAACTCGAAGATTTTGCGCGGCCGGTGTTGCGATGCCCCTGCACGATGAGGCGTCAAGATCAAGTTGGGCGCATCCCACAAAGGGCTATCCGCAACCAGCGGCTCCTTCTCAGTCACATCCAGCCCTGCCCCAGCAATTTGCCCTGCCTTTAGTGCCTCCACCAAGGCCGGCTCATCAATAATGCCACCACGCGTCACGTTAATCAGATAGGAAGTCGGCTTCATCATTTCCAACTCTGACGTGCTAATCAAATGGTAAGTCTCTTTGGTCAACGGACAGGCGGTCATCACCACGTCAGATTGGCGCAGCAGGTCGTGAAAGCTCTCTGTGCTGGTTGGGCGCAATTCATGCACATAGGCAGGCTTCTCCGTTCGCACGGGGTCAATCGCAATCACCGTCATATCATAGCCTTGAGCACGCTTTGCCATCTCCATACCAAAGCCGCCCATGCCGATCACACCCAGCGTCATACCTGCAATCTCCACCACCGACCCAGCCGACCACGCATGGGCTTCCATGTTCTTCAATGCGGCAGGAATCTGACGCGTCAACGCCAAAAGTAGCGCCCATGCATGTTCTCCGCCCTGGCTCGCATACAACCCCGCCACGTTTGAGATTGCCACCTCATCGCGCTCAATAATTTCGGGAAAGAGAAATTTATCCATGCCCGCACTAAATGACTGCACCCAACGCAAGTTGGGAGCCGCCGCACAGACAGCAGGCGCAAAATGGCCCAAGATCACCTCCGCATTGGGCGCAGCCGCCACTGCATCTTCCACACTGGTCACACAAGTCACCTTATGCCCATGTCGTGACCCTAATTCCTCAAATGCCTTAAACTGCTCTGGCTCAAATGAATAGTGAACCAAAATGTCCATAATTGTTCTCCGCTAATTGTTGTGTCGCAAAAAAGAAGTAAAAGAAATTAAAAAACGCCGAGCAAACAAATTCGCATAGGGTAAGAGCAGATACAATCTCAGGTACACGCGCAGTTAGCACAAAAGCCAAAACCCGTGAATTTGCAACCTCAGCGGATCTTACGGAAATCGATGCAATTCATTGGTACGCTCAACCTCATCTGTCCATTGAGCAGTTTGCCAAGGAAATCATCTAAAGGAAACCATTTAAGAGTTGTATAAAGACCACTGCATGGGTGGGAAACCCTCTGCAACTTTTGAGCGTTCTGTATAGGAAGGTGAACTGTTTCAAATAAGTTGCAAATGAATTGTACAAGCCCCAAAGGAGTTTGAGATGAGTGAAGTGGCAGCCCTAACCCAACAACAAATTTCGAGTGCGCTTGCAGAATTGAGCAACTGGTCGGTTAAGCAGGACAAATTGCATGCTGAATTCAAGTTTGACAACTTTGTAACGGCTTTTGCCTTTATGACCAAAGTTGCCTTCGCAGCCGAAGCCGCCCAACATCACCCGGATTGGAGCAACATGTACAACAAGGTTGTCATCGATCTAGTCACCCATGACGCAGGCAACGCCATCAGCCAGCGCGACATTGACATGGCGCGCAAAATCGACGCGCTGGTTGGTTAAGACTGGTTGATCAGAACCAGTTGCTTGAACAGGTATTTTAAACCGATGCAATCTTGTGCAATCTTGGTCAAAGTAGGGTGCGGCGCAGAGAGCTAGGGCTTCAGAGATCATTCCGGGCAATCATTTGAAGTGCGCCTACAGTATAATGCTAATTAGATGGCAACTTGTCAAACCACTACTGTGCCAACCAGCCACTTTTTCGGCTCGAAACCTGGCTTCTAACGTCCATCAACGAACGCCATACCTCCCTGAATAAGCAGTTTACAAGGGCTATTCAGGCGTTGTCAGCATTCCAACCTGCATAGTCAATAGGGATAAATACAGCCCCAAACTAATTCATATTGCGGAGAACGTTGTCATGCAATCGCTCTTAGCCAAACTTCACCTCACGGACCTCAACCCTGGCGCGTGCACCGGCGCAGATGGCTGGATCACGGATCCCCATGGTATGCCACTCGTCTCCTATGATCCCACCACGGGCAACCCCATTGCAGCAGTCATGCAAGCCACGCCAGCCACCTATGAACAAGTCGCAAATGCCGCACAACAAGCCTTCACCACCTGGCGTATGCTGCCTGCCCCCAAGCGCGGTCTTGTCGTGCGCGACTTGGGCAGCGCCTTACGCGATTGCCTGGAGCCGCTGGGGGAAATGGTGACGCTGGAGATGGGTAAAATTCGCGCCGAAGGCATTGGTGAAGTGCAGGAGATGGTTGACATTTGCGATTTTGCCCTGGGACTCTCTCGTCAACTTTATGGTCTAACCATGCACTCCGAACGTCCTGGGCATCGCATGTATGAGCAATGGCATCCCTTGGGGCCTATCGGCATTATCAGCGCCTTCAACTTTCCAGTCGCCGTTTGGTCATGGAATGCAGCCATTGCCGCCGTTTGTGGCGACAGCATGATTTGGAAGCCTTCACCCACGACACCTTTGGTCAGCGTGGCGATTCAGCATATCTGCAACCATGTAATGGCGGATCATGGACTGGAAGGAATCTTCAACTTGCTCATTGGCCCCAACGACCCCATTGGCGAACGCATGATTCATGATCCTCGTCTCCCCCTCATCAGCTTCACGGGTTCGGTACGCGTCGGTCGCCATGTAGCCCAGGCTGTCGCGGCGCGGCTAGGACGTAGCATTCTGGAACTGGGTGGCAATAATGCCATTGTTGTCACGCCAGAAGCCAACCTCGACCTAGCTGTGCGTGCCATTGTCTTTGGCGCAGTCGGCACCGCCGGTCAGCGCTGCACCTCCACACGACGTATCATTGCCCACCACGAGATTGTCGATGAGTTAACAGAGCGTTTGATACGCGCCTATCGCAGCGTCCCCATTGGCAACCCGCTGCAACCCGACACACTCATGGGCCCGTTGGTGAATTCGCAAGCAGTCGAGCGCATGCATTCCGCCCTAGCCACGGCCCAAGCCGAAGGAGGTACGCTGCTCACAGGCGGCAATACGCGTCTCGATCTAGGTGACAACTTTGTCGAACCAGCGATTGTGCGGATGCCCACACAAACGGCACTCGTGTGCGAAGAGACCTTTGCACCAATCCTTTACATCATGGCCTATGACCAGTGGGAGGAAGCCATTGCCCTCCACAATGGCGTTCCCCAAGGATTGTCCAGCGCCATCTTCACCACCAATCTACTCACCGCCGAGCAATTTCTTTCTGCCGCTGGCTCAGATTGCGGTATTGCCAACGTCAACATCGGCACCAGCGGGGCTGAAATCGGAGGTGCATTTGGCGGCGAGAAGGATACCGGCGGTGGGCGTGAATCGGGTTCTGACGCATGGAAAGCCTATATGCGCCGCCAGACCAATACCATCAATTGGACGAGCGAACTCCCGTTGGCACAGGGCATCCATTTTGGCTAACGACACCCCCCGCAAAACAGACAACTTCACGCACAGTGGTGTATACTAACGGTTGTTGCGTAGCTAAACTGCTGCAATTAGAGTGTCAGCTTGTCCAACATGGAGCCGTTGCACTTTTAACAAGTCGCAATTTCTGATAATTCGGTAAGTAGACAGGACGGTTCACAACCGCAGTCCAACTTACCGATACGATTCTGTGACAAGCTATACTCAACAAATAATCTTCAACTCAACAAAACCATTTATAGGAGAGCTATCTCATGCCAGAACGAGCTTCAGAAGCAATTTGGAACGGCACCCTGCGCGAAGGCAGTGGCACCATGAAGTTAGCCAGCGGCGCATATGAGGGCGATTACACTTGGGCCTCCCGCTTTGAGAATGCCAAAGGCACCAACCCAGAAGAACTCATCGGTGCAGCCCATGCCGGTTGTTTCTCTATGTTCCTCTCGGCCTTGTTAACAAAGGCAGAATTCCCGCCCACAACCATTCATACAACGGCAACCGTCCACCTAGGTGCAGGCCCAACCATCACCAAGATTGCATTGGTGACTGAAGCCGAAGTACCTAGCATCTCGGCTGAGAAATTTGCCGAAATCGCTGCCCAGGCGAAGGAAGCTTGCCCCGTTTCCAAGGCACTTGCTGCCGTGGAAGAGATTACCCTCGACGCCAAATTGACCAGCTAATTGTTGGTTCATCTATAACAATGAATTTGGAGACGGCTCACAATCTTGTGAATCAGCCGTCTCCTTTTTTTGGGGAAAATTCTTCGGGAGAATGTGACATGGATACTCAACTCGACACGTATCTCAATCAAGCACAAGCGCGCCAGCTAACCGAACTGCAAGAGTGGCTACGCATTCCCAGCATCAGCACCCTCTCTGCCCACAAAGGCGACGTACGCGCCGCGGCGGAATGGCTCATAACAAATTTACAGCAAGCGGGTCTGGAAAACATTACCCTGATCGGCACCGACACCCAGCCAATGGTCTATGCAGATTGGCTGCATGCAGGGCCAGAGCGCCCTACGGTGTTGATTTATGGTCACTTTGATGTGCAACCTGTAGACCCCTTGACCCTGTGGCAGACGCCGCCCTTTGAACCTACTGTGCGCGGCGATGACCTCTATGCCCGCGGGGCTTCCGATGATAAAGGCCAAACCTTTATCCATGTCAAAGCGGTAGAGGCACTCTTAAAGACCACAGGCTCCCTGCCAGTCAACGTGAAATTCCTCATTGAAGGCGAAGAGGAATCTGGCAGCGTGGCAATTAAAAAATATGTGCCTGCCAATGCCACACAACTCGCGGCAGACGCAGTCCTCGTCTCCGACACCCATATCCTGTCGCCAAGCCA
>JBBQIG010000467.1:0-4838 GCA_038324715.1 Anaerolineae bacterium
TTGCGCGTGCTCGGTTCACGCCGCAGACGTTGCTCCCCAGGCAGCGGTGTGATGTCATAGGGATCCTCTGTCACATGGCGAACCCAAGCAGAAGCTTCAGCGTTTACATTGACCTGCTTATGGCTAGAAGGGCCGTTGGCAACAGATGGTTTGCTTTGATTTGGTTGCCGCTCTGCCAGTCGGCTGCTGCCCAGGGGAACGGCATCCCCCCAAAAGCGGGGATGAGGCGCGCAAAAGGCTAGATCGACAATGGGCGCGAGGCGTTCATCTAGCAACCCCAACAGCAGATCAAAGCGCAGGAGTTCAATGGATTGGAGGGGCTTAGGCATTGCGCCAGATGTGTCCAGCGGCAGATCCTCTTGTGTAAGTTGCAGGAACTCACTGAATATCGCAATCAAGCGATCTTCAGGTGGAGAGACAGGCAACTTTCCGCTGGTAGCACGGATCTCCTCTACACGCGCCAGGTAGCCCAAGTCGTCGCTGGGCGCATTGGTCAAGTGGATACGCACAGTGTCGCCAATGCTTAGGTGTGGCGAGTTGTCATCAATACCTGGACGTGGCAGGTCAGCGGGATCGAGAAGCAAAGCTAGACGCGCTTGCTCCACAATGAATGCACCTGTGGACGCAAGGGGAACGCTGCCATCAACGGTGAGCAATTCTAAGCGTTGCACCCCCTCTGGTGGGCTTGTTGCCAACATCTCTCGAAGCCGGTAAACGCGCTGTAGCCGCAGGGATAGCGGCTGCCCCGATTGTCCCAACTGTCCCACTTGTCCCGGTATTGAGGAAGGTGCGCTGCTACGTTCTACAGTGACCCTTGCGAGCCAGCGGCTGCCATCTTCTAACGTGAAGCGCAGAAGGTCACCCGATTGCAGACCGGTTAAGCCAGCAAGACGCAAGACATTGGCTTCTGCGTGCAAGGTAGGCACTCCCGTTGCGGAGGCTGTCCAACCAATGGCAGCCGAGGACAACGGCACAACGCTTAGGCGGGTTGCCATACGCAACTGCGATGCCCAAGCGCCTGGGGATGAAGCCGAAACAGCAGCCAAGCGCGGGCCTGTGATGCCTTCCAACGCAACCATAGCGGGCAGGCGGAAGCGACCTGCTTCTGCGTCGCGCCCTGCGATGCGTACCACATAGCAGCGCCGTCCTCCGTTGACGAAGAAAGATTGCACGGCACGCGACAGATTGGCATTGATGATTCTCCCCCCTTGCTCATGGGCAAGGGGCAGATCGCCACCAAAGAGAGTACGGTAGGTGCTAAAGTCTTCCACGAGCACAGGCAGGTGCAAGGGGCCGCGCTCTGCGAAGCCGACGAAAGCTGCCACGTCTAACCGGGGTAGGGGCAGACGCGGTTCAGGTTGTATGGGCAAAAAGAAGATGCCCGGCACACGGAAATCTACCGTTCGAATCACGAGTTAACTATCCTTGATTCATGCTACCCAGTTGATACTACGCGAGTTAATGCTACTCAACATCGACCTTCTCACATGCCAGAACAAGCTCTTCCATTGCGACATCCGTGCCGCCTTTGGCATTGAGCGTTGGCCCGGTATATTTCATGGGGACTGCATTGGTCAAGCGCCAGGTCATCACTGGTGCGGTGTGCGCCTCGTCCATGAGTTCAATGGTGACAGTCCGGCGCACTGCTTGTGAACCTTCTCGAGTTTCTTTTATCCAAGCGAAGATATTGAGCGAACCTATCACACCGCGTTTGAAGGTGACGTCGGTGGATTTATTCATGCCCGCCACCTTACGCACATGATTCTCCGGCTCGTTGCCGTTGCGATATTCCGCCAGCGTGATCTCGTTGCCCAGACCGCTGATCTCTTGGAACCCAGCGGTAAACGAGTTGGCGTCTCCAAAGCGGTCTACGGTGACTCGATAGTTAAAGGCATGATAGGGAGTGTTACGTTCGACAGGCATACGTCCTCCTTCTAGATTGCAAACTTCTAGATTGCGAAGTCACTAGTTCCTGGCATCAGCCGTCCATTGACCAATGCGGAAGATGACGAACTCAGCAGGTTTGACAACGGCTAGGCCGATTAAGCAGATCAGCCGCCCATTGTCCAGATCGTTTTGGGTCATGGTAGAGCGGTCACAACGTACGAAGTATGCCTGCTCGGGTTTAAGCCCCAACAAGGCCCCATTGCGCCATTCGTTAAACAAAAAGTCCTCTACTGTACGGCGTACATTGGCCCACAGAGCATCACCATTGTTCTCGAAAACAGCCCATTGTGTGCCCCGATCAATCGAGCGTTCGATGTAGGCGAAATAGCGGCGCACACTGAGATACTTCCATTCTGGATCGGAACTGATTGTGCGCGCACCCCACAAGCGATAACCGCGCCCGTCGAAAAAGCGGAAACAATTAATGCCTTCTGGGTTGAGCACATCTTGTTGAGCCTTATTGAGCAGTTTCTCAAAAGCAATTGCGCCCAGCACCACCTCGTTGGCGGGTGCTTTGAATACACCGTGCAGCACATCAGTACGGGCGCAAATACCCGCGGCAAAGCCACTGGGTGGCAATTGGATCTCGCGCCGTCCATCGGGATCGAGTGGGTCAATGGCTGTGATCCACGGGTAGTAGAGTGCGGCATGGGTCGAGTCAAATTGACCGCGGAAGTCGCGAATTTCAGAAAGGGCAAAATCGTTGGGCGAATCGAGCAAGGCGACGCGGTAGCGCATTCTGATCTGGCAGTGGGTAATCAATTCTTGCACAATGGCACGCCAGCGGGAGTCAGAGCCGCCTTGATAGCGAAAAGAATAGCCAGGTGCAGCAACGATAGAGATATCCTCTAAATCTTCAAAGGAGCGCAGACCGCTACTTTCGATAAAAATCGGACTATTGGGGTCGCGCATGGCCTCTTGGCCGCGGTAATCTTGCGCCGTGGGCAGATTGCCGTCACTGCCCGATCTCAAGACATAGACCGTATCTAAACCCACTGGACGGGGTCGTTCTAACAATTCGGGAGGCGACAGTTGGCTTGCTTGAGTCACTTGCGTTTGGAATTCGGCTTCTCCCATCACACTGAGTCGCAGCTCAGCTTGCGCGCCGGGGCTTGCTAATGCAGCGATAAACTCTGCGCCCGAGGTTAGGCTCGACTCTGCGGCGAAGGGGATGTTGAGATAGCGGTTGCGCGTGTCTGGCGTCTGTGTGAACAAGCGTTGTAAGGCGTTGCGATTGCGTGGATGGGGCGAAAGACCTTCCCACACTTGCTCGTCTTCAAAGCGACCGGGCTTGAGCACGCGCACAGTGACAGTAACCAAATGAACTGTGTGTTGACCCGAACCCGGCTCCAGATTGGCACGCGCAACCGTTGTGCTTCCCGGACGCTCGAACGAGAGGTTCTGATCTTCGCCGGTGACATCATAGAAGCCATTGGCCTGTGTCGTGACGACATTGGGGCCGGAATGGATATAGACCACGTCGTCAGCACGTAGGCCGCGCACAATTGGATCGGAGGCTTGACCCGAGAGCAGATTGGCGGAAGCCTTGAGCGAAATGATGATGCGCATTTTGCCAGCGAGCCCAGGAAAGCGCGCACGCAACAAAATGTCGATCGGCGAGCCGACAGGAAATGATGCATGTCCACTGAATTGTATATTGGAGTCTGGCGGTTGGTAGACACGCGACACATAAAGCCGGCTGCCGCCGTTGTCAAAGAAAGCGCGCACCGCGTGTGCCATGTAATTGATTGACTCATCTTCACCCGCGAATGCAAGTGAGTCTATGCCGCCGTAGATCCGTTGAAAATCGCCGAAACTAGTCAGCAGTTCCGGCTCACCTTCGGTGGGACCATAACGAGTGGGCCCTGCAAAGCCAGCAGTACTTGTGCTTACCCCTTCAATTGATTTTGGCCGGAAGCTAACCTCTTCGACGTAAACCCCAGGCGCCAGGTATTCAGGCACGGCGATTTCTCCTCTCAACAGAGATCATATCAATCGAGATCATATCAATAGGCATCATGATTCAACCCAAAATTCTGTTCTGCCAGCGGTCTTCAACATCAACGGCTGACCAAACTCCAGCCGCGCACTGAGGGTGGTCTGGGCAGGGCCAATCTGTGTAGGCCAGATCTGCGCCTGCGGTTGCGTAAGAATGGCACCTAAATCGGGCAAGGTGGCAAACGTATCAGCCTTAACTTGAGCATCTGCGCGGTATCGCACCTGTACGGTCAAATCCCAACTTTGCACTCTATTTTCTGGTGGAATGACAGGGGGGGAAAGTTGACTAAATGGGGCGTCAAAGGGCGGATAGGGAAAATGGACGACGACGCTACCATTTTCGTCGGCAATACCGGGCCAGACTGGCCCAGCACTGACCTGCACTTCTAGCACGGCAAAGGGTGCGGGTCGCAATTGGCTGCCGCCCACTCGTTCTACAATTTGGGCACGTACCACAGCCATCTCAGATAACGTTGGACGGCTTGGCTGCGAAAAAAGGATGAAGCCGGGTAACGCATCTTCAGGTGGACTGACGGGTATTTGGAGTGGATAGATCCCGCGAAAGGGCACGTCCACCTGGAATGTGTGTGTCAGGAAGCGGCCTAACCGGTCACGCACCTCAATGACGAAGCGAGAGACTGTGGGCGGGCTAGTATCGAGCAGCCGTTCGCCAGCAGGCAGATTTGGATCAGATACCTCCAGCGAGCGCATACCAGGCAAAGCGTGAAAGGCATAGACGCCGGAGAGCGTTTGAAAAGCATGCCGCAGGGGCCCGCGACGCAGTAGAGGCCGCGCGGTTACTTCCAAGCCATCGACCACAACGCTATGGCCTGCTAGATCCCAAAAGCGAATGCCTAGCGGCGTATAGTGGCTGACTTTTTCCAGGGGTTCTA
>JBBQIG010000468.1:0-4825 GCA_038324715.1 Anaerolineae bacterium
CTGATGTCAAGTTTGCTTGGCGTGATGTGTGGATGGGCGCGACTTTTACGGCGGTACTCTTTACAGTGGGCAAGTGGCTGTTGGGCCTATACTTGGGGAACACCAGCCTGAGTTCTGCCTATGGCGCAGCAGGCTCATTGGTGGTACTGTTGATCTGGATCTTCTACTCTGCCCAGATATTCTTTATGGGCGCTGAGTTTACGCAGGTTGTTGCGAGTCACTTTGGGGAGGGAGTCGAGCCTGATGAAAAAGCGCAACCGATCAGTGGTCCTCAGCCCGGTGAAGGAAAGTTGGACTGATTAAGTCCACACAGTACAGTTTGCTTCATTCTGTTTCTTAGTGGTTTTTTCGCTAGGTTCATATGTTAACCTGTAGGGTAGGCCCCCTGTGGCCTACCGCACTAAAAGCGGGCGGGCACGGCGGGAACCCTTTGGGTGCCGCCCCTACAGCTTATCTCGAAGATTTAGCGAAAGAACCACTAAAGCAACGTTCCTAAAGTGCAACAATTGGGAAGGCAACTACGGTAGCCGCATGTCCATTGACTTCAACCATGGTTGCGGGTGTGCTGTGGGGGCGCTTGACCATGGCTAGGGCAACGGGTGTACCGAGGGCTGGGCTGTTTGTGCTGCTGGTGACAGTGCCTACCGCGCGTCCATCGACAAGCACTTCGCTGCCGGGTGGCATTTCGGCTGTGCCAGTCAAACCAACCATACTTTTGGTCACTTTGTCATAGGTGATCTGGCGAGCAATGATCTCTTGACCTGTATAGCAGCCTTTGTTCTCTGAACAAGTCCAGCCAAGTCCTACTTCAAGCGGAGTATACGCTTCAACGAGTTCTGTGCTTGCCGCGGGACGACCTAACTCGATGCGACGAGCATGATAGGTGTTGTCGTGAATGAGCGTGGCTCCTGCTGCGGTTAATGTGGAAGTCACGGCATCAATCGTCTCACGCGGCACCAAAAGCTCAAAGCCTGGAACCTCGTAGTGGGGCTGGGCGACGACCAAAAGTTCGCCTTTCGCTGTCCATCCATCTTGTGGCAGGGCGGCTGCATCTAGCCCCAGCGTAGCCAGAACTTCTACCGCTTGCGCTCCCATGACCCGCAGTCGCGCCCATTGTTCACCCGCGTCATGCACCTTTACCTTGTCCATAAAGAAAATTTGGCTGCGTAGGTGACGGGCCAAAGTTGCTCCCTGATTGGGGGCAGGTAGCAGAATAAGGTCATCGGCGCGAGCAACAACAGTGAAGACATAGAGAATGCGCGCCGTGGGGCTGGTTAACACCGTCACCGCGCTTTGACCAGGGCGCAACACGTTAATGTTGTTGGTGGTCATGCGCTGGAGAAGGTCGTGACGGTCGGCATCGGTGAGGCGTAATATCCCTGCATCGGGACGCGCCAATAGCGCAGCCCCTTGGGTAATTGCGGTATATTCCGCCTGATTGATTGGCTCAACTGTGGAAACAGTTGTTGATTCTGTGGTTATATCGGACATAGATCAAATCCTCGCGAATCTGAATTCTGTGTAACAGTTTTCATATATTACTAAATCGGTAAACTTTCTCTAGTGAACGCTCTGACAGACGCTCTAATAAACATAGTGTACCACATTCCGACGGACGTGATGTAGGCAGGGATGCTAAGGAAATCGGAGGTCACGCTAGGGTCATGCCAGAGTCATGGGCTGAGCAAGGTTGCAGTGAGATCTCAAGGTAGGGGCGGCAGGGATTGGTAGCGTTGGGCAAAGTCGAGAATTAAATTATACATTTGCTGCCCCGCTGGCGTTAAGTCTTCACCAATTTGAAGATAGTGACTTACGTCTTCATAGTAGAAGACTTCGACTGGCACATCGGCTGCTTGCAGTGCCGCAGCCAATTGATAGGCTTGCTCAATGGGCGTTACTTTGTCCACCTCGGTGTGAATAATGAGGGTTGGTGGTAGCTGCGCCGCGGTGTATACGGGCGAATAGCGCAAAAATTGCAACGGATAGAGATTGGGCGCACCCATGGATGGAATGAGTAACTCATATGCGGGTGGCATTTCGAGTCTGCCCGCATAGAAATCAGCTGCGCCGCTAAAGCCGTTGCTAATTCCCCCTACGGTGACCCATGCCACCACAGCTTCGCGCTCGTCGCGCAACAGCCGGTGCATGATGGGGCTGCTAAAGCTGCCGCCGAGAACAACCACCTCGTCGGGTGAAATGGCTGGATGAAGAAAGCCGCCGCGTGCTAATGCCAGCGCCACGCGTGCATCTTGGGCGTGGGCGTCAATATTCATGGCGTGGGCTGCCATTGGCGAGAGTGCAACAAAGGCATATCCAGCATCAGCAAAGGCTACACTGACGCTCTCCCAACCGTCCACCGCAGTCGGGTAGATCATAAAGATCATGGGCAACTGGCGGTCAGCAGGCAAGCTTGCAGGTAAATAGAGGCGGAGACTATCGACCACTGTCCCCGCATGTTCAAAGCTGTAGGCATACACCTGGGCAGTTGCATCTGCTGGAAAAGGTGAAGTGGCACTATAGCTGGCTGTTTCCACCAGCTCCACTGCGCTGGGCAGGGGAGTAGGGAGGGGGGTGGCTTGATGACGGTGTAGGGTGAGTGGCGGCAGTGTGGTGACTTCCCCTGCTGTAACTGTGACCAAGGAGGGGATTCCCAGCCAGCCTTGGGGGACGGTCTCCTCATAGCCAGGTGCTACGGCGGCAGGAACATATTGACCGGCAGGGACGCCAACAAGTATATATTCGCCTTGCGCGTTGGTCTGGGTGTCATAGGGAGTACCTGTGCGCGTGGCAACCAGCACAGTAGCCCCTGCAACGGGTTCCCCTTCCACATTGACCACTGTTCCGGTAATTGTTCCGCTATCAACTTCTGCTGATGATTCTGGCTGCATGTTTAATGTTCCCAGTTGACGGGCTAGCCAATAGCCCACGACATTGCTTTCGGGTGTGGGCGCACAGGCGGTTAGCAAGAGAATCATCCCCAGTGCCAGCCACCCTACTGCCTTGTAACATGTCTTGTAATGTGCCAAGTAAGGCGCTAAAGGCGAACCATGATCTATTGATTTTGATTTCTCTACACCCACCTGTTGCAAATCCTGCAAGATGGGGCGATTCTGCGTGTTGTTCGCCATGACCCTTGAGTGATGCTTGAGAATGCAATTTAATTGTGAACCAGAAGTAAACCAGAAGTGAACTGGAAGTATGCAAAATAATCGAGTACTCGAATGAACACTTTTAACCTATGATACGACCTATGATACCACGGGTTCCAATAGAGCCGTTGCCTGTCGTTTTGCTTTGCGTATTGCACCAAGGCTATACTACAGGACTACTTTGCTAATGAAACAAGACTAGGGTGTGTTAATGACTTCAGGTTACTATCGGTTTCCTACAATTCAGCAAGAGACTGTGGTTTTTGTCTCGGAAGATGACCTGTGGAGCGTTCCTGCCGGCGGTGGTATGGCGCGCCGCTTGACAAGCAATTTGGGTGAAGTGACCTATCCGATGCTTTCGCCCAATGGTGAGTGGCTGGCTTTTGTTGGACGCGAGGAGGGTGCGGCAGAAGTTTATGTGATGCCCGCCCAAGGTGGTTCTGCGCGCCGGCTGACCTTTCTTAGCAGCAACCCGCGCGTGGTGGGGTGGCAGCCTGATGGGAAATCCATTCTTTTTACCAGTGCCCACGGTCAGCCCGATGCCAGCGAGATGGTGCTCTTTGGCGTGCGTGCGGATGCCACGAATGGCGAGGTGACAGAACTGCCGTACGGTGCAGCTCGTTCAATTGCTTTTGGTCCTAGTGGCGCCGTGGTGATTGGGCGCAACACGGGCGATCCTGCGCGTTGGAAGCGGTATCGAGGCGGCACCGCGGGGCATCTGTGGATTGATGCAAATGGAGATGGTAATTTTGTGCGCTTCCTGCCCAACTTGGCGGCGAATATTGCCTCGCCCATGTGGTTGGCGAATGGCGATGCAGGGCGCATTTACTTTGTAAGCGACCATGAAGGAGTGGGCAATCTTTATAGCTGCAAGCCCGATGGTAGCGAGCTACGACGCTGCACCGATCATGAAGATTACTACGTCCGCAACCCAAGCTCGGATGGCAAACGCATTGTCTATCATGTGGGGGCGGATCTCTTTGTCTATGACCCTGCGCTCGATGCCGCAAACCGCGTTGATGTGAGCTATCACAGCCCGCGCGTGCAGCGCAACCGTAAATTTGTGGATGCAGGACGCTATTTGGATGGTTATGGCGTGCATCCATCGGGGCTAGCCGTGGCGGTGACAACGCGCGGTAAAGCGTATACCTTCTATAACCATGAAGGCCCGGTTTTGCAATATGGCAAGCGCGAAGGAGTGCGCTATCGCCAACCCACGTGGCTGCATGATGGGCGGCGGCTGCTTTTGGTGAGTGATGAGCCTGGTGAAGAGGTCTTGGAGATTTATCACGGGCAACCCAATAAGAGTCCGTTGCGTGTGGAAGGTTTGGAGATTGGGCGAGTCGTCGCGATGAAGGCTTCCCCATTTGAAGACAAGGTGGCGCTGACCAACCATCGCCATGAATTGCTGCTGGTTGATCTGACCACGCGTTCGATGGAAGTGGTTGATCGCAGCTTGTTTACCAACATCTCTGGCTTTGATTGGTCGCCTGATGGTCGCTGGCTGGCGTATAGCTTGGGTGCAACTTCGCGCACAAGCGAGATACGTCTTTATAAATTGCCAGAGCCGGTTGCAACGGCTGCTGCGGATAAGGCGAATGGCAAGCCCACTGGTGATGAAGGGCACGCAGCAGAGCCTGCGCCTGCTGTCGAGCCTGTGGAGACGACAATTTTGA